>CAYGWI010000014.1:0-14221 GCA_964353715.1 uncultured Dehalococcoidales bacterium
TCGCAATCTGTGCAATCGGTCGTCAGGGTTTGGGTATCGGTCACGGTGTAAGCACAGGAGCCGCCATCGCAGTAGTAGTCACGGAGTTCCTGGTCCTGGCAGGTACAGGCACTGTTACCGTCACAGCAGGCATAAGGGTCACCGACATCATACCAGCCGTCCTGGTCATCACAATCCTCACAGCCGATCAGATCCGTTCTCCAGTCTGTCTCGGTGGGTACACAATCGCCGCCGACACACTCGTAGTCCAGATATACCATGTCCTGATAGGTGCAGACCTGCGTCCCATTACATGCGGTGTAGGGGCTTCCATCCTCCACCCAGCCGTCCAGGTAGTCACAGTCTATGAGGGCGAAGGTAGCCGTGACCACCTTATTCCCATCCATGGTGATATTGGTTGAGGCAGCATAGATGTCAGCGATGGTGCCCACATCTCCAGTCCAGTTGACGAACACGTAACACACATCCGCCTCGGCCACCAGGTCAACCACCGTGCCGCAGTCATAGGTAAATGTACTCTCTCCGGGGGTAGTTACCGAGCCGCCGGCTGTGCTGTCTGCTGTAAGGTTGTAGCTCAGCAGTGCAAAGTTAGCGGTCACGTTCTTAGCTGCATCCATGGTGATGGTCGTTTCGGCAGCATAGACATCGGCAATGGTGTCCACATCGCCGGTCCAGTTGAGGAACTCGTAACACGCATCCGCCTCGGCTATCAGATCAACCACTGTTCCTTCATCATAGGTAAACGGTCCCTCCCCCGGCTCGGTTACCGAGCCTCCGTCTGTGCTGTCGATATTGAGGTCATATATCGCCACAAAGTTAGCCGTGATGGAATAGTTGCCGTTCATGGTGATGGTTGTTTCCGAGGCCCAGACATCGTCAATATCGTCCACATCGCCAGTCCAGTTGGCAAAGCGGTAGCCCTCTTCAGCATCGGCTACCAGGTCAACTGCCGCTCCTTCGTCATAGCTAAACACTCCCTCGCCAGGCGTGGTTACCGAGCCTCCTTCCGTGCTGGAGGTGGCGAGGTCGCGTTGCTCTGGTCTGACCGCTATGGTGAAGGCAACCCAATCCTCCGATGCTGCAATAGTGAAAGCACCCGGGTTTTCCGAGGCAGCAGCAAGCACCCTGCGAGCTGAGAATACTCGGCAGCGCCCACCTCCTGTGGCACTAGACGCTGTATTTATTCCATCTGTATAACTAGCCGGGTAGGTTACAGTTCCCCCTCCTTGGTCCTGCCCCGCCACAGCTAGCCAGAGGGTGTTGGCCACATCCCATCCGGCCGGGTCGAGAGAAGACGGGTCCGGCACCACAGTTGTGTTGGTTGCAGCTGTTGAAATCTCTGGCGGGGTTGTGCCATACCAGTCTGTAATCCTGTAGACCTGTGCCGCCGCCTGTTCACTGGCGGAGGTTACAAAATTAACCGTCGTGCCGCCCTCTGTCCCTGCGGCTATCTTATAGTAGACAGATAACCTGACCTGGTTGCTATTGGCAGTTGATGCCAGTGCAGTCCATCCATCGGGTGTAGTTACTGTTGCGCTCCCGTCATTGGTGAAAAGGACAATCAGCAAATTGCCTGCATTAGCCGTTGCTGGCATAGTGGCATTATGGTTTGTTGTATCACTGCCAAATGCTGTTTCTGTTACTGAAGCCACTACTGGCGCTGCCAGCGTCGGCACCGGACTGGAGCCCAGCACCAGCGCCAGGACAACTACTAGCAAGGCAACTACTGAATGAATTACCTTGCCAGGCCACTTTGTTTTACTCATCTTTCCCTCCTTTATTACTTCTGTCTATTGCCCTATTGCGTCCCCGACTTGCAGTATCACAGCTTATCCATTTATCCATCGCACAAATTTCACTTTTATGAGCCATCACCTCCCTTTTTTACGACACAAAAAATGCCCACTCTCGTGAGCCTTTGCTTTCACCAAAACCTGCCAATAGATAAGATTATCCATGCTATAGTGATATTGGAATAGCAAATGTGAGATTCCCTCTTGTCAATGTAACATTTCTCCAATGAAGCAGTCAATACCCCCGCATCGGTAGTCGGGCAGCGCAGGCACCGAAGCGATCCTGTAATAAGTTCGACCATTTATTTCTACAACTATATGCAACACTTCTTAAGACTAACTGAATATAGTCCCAGCGCCGTTCTCTTCCTCGTTAATCGCCCATTCGTAACCCTATTTTCGTAGGGGAGAGGCCTATCTTCTCTCAATTTGTGAGAGAGCACACAAAGGACTCCCTACAGAGACTCTGATGGGTCGCCGCGCTTCGTTCGCAATGACAGTCTAACCTTGCACTGCTATAATGACGCCGTGCTGGTTGCCATCATCGGTCTAGGGCTAATCGGTGGCTCAATCGGGTTGGCTCTAAGGCAAGGGAAGAAGTCCAGGTGGGAAGTAGTCGGCCATAGCCGTCGCCAGGAAACGGTAGCCAATGCCCTGAGTTTAGGCGCCATCGAGCGAGGCGCAACCAACTTGAAGGATGCAGTAACACAAGCTGATTTCGTCATCATCGCCACACCAGCTCTGACGGTAAAGAAAATCTTCTCCGACATAGCTCCCTATCTTCCGTCCGGTTGCATTGTCACCGACACGGCCAGCACCAAAGTTCAGGTTATGAAATGGGCCGACGAAACACTACCACCGACAGTGGATTTCATTGGTGGGCATCCGATGGCTGGAAAGGAGACTTATGGCATTCAAGTTGCCGAGGCCAGACTATTTCGGGGGTGCACGTACTGTCTCGCGCCATCAGAGAAAGCTTCACCAAAATCGATAGATACGTTGATAGACATGGTCAAAAAGCTGGGAGCCATGCCTTCGTTCATTGACGCTCAAGAGCATGACAAGTTGGTGGCGGGCATCAGCCATCTACCTATGTTGCTCTCAGCGGCTCTGGTGTCTCTAACTGCTAAGGACCCTTCCTGGCCCAGGATGTCCAAACTAGCGGCCTCAGGCTATCATGACCTTACTCGCCTGGCTTCGGGAAATCCTGAAGTGAATTCCCAGATCTGCCTTACCAACCAAGAAGCCATCATCGACTGGATAGACAAATTCAGCCGGGAACTGGAGAGGTATCAGCAACTGGTGGCTAAAGGGGATAAACGCCTGGAACAAGTCTTGACTGAGGCTAACAAAGCACGACAAGAATGGCTAAGACAGACACAGTAAGAACCATCAAAAGCTGCCGGAGGCTGCAGGGGGAAGTAGTTCCACCGGGAGATAAGTCTATTTCCCACCGGGCTGCCATCCTGAATAGCTTAGCCAGAGGTGAAGCTAAGATTGACAACTTCGCCCCGGGGGCAGATTGCCTATCCACAGTCAGGTGTCTCAAAGCCCTGGGGGTGAGAATTGTCAGAGAAGGCTCGCGGGGCTCATCTACTATATTAGTCTCAGGAACTGGCAAAGATGGTCTTAAGGAAGCCGGCAATGTGCTTGATGCTCAGAATAGCGCCACCACGATGCGCCTTCTTGGAGGCCTTCTTGCCAGTCAGCCTTTCTTATCTGTTATTACCGGCGACACCTCTCTTCGTAATCGCCCCATGGGCAGACTAATCGAGCCATTGAGGTTGATGGGCGCTGAGGTCTGGGGAAGAGAACGAGATTCCCTTGCCCCTCTGGTCATTAAGGGGAAAAAGTTACGTGGTATAGATTTCACCCTGCCTGTCCCCAGTGCTCAAATTAAATCAGCCATACTACTAGCCGGCCTTTTTGCCCGCGGTAATACCGTCTTGTACCAGACAATTCCTTCCCGGGACCATACGGAAAGGATGCTTAGACAGATGGGAGCCAGTTTGGAAAGCCAGGGAAATTCGATTTCCTTGCTGCCTTTGAGCAGTGACTTAACTCCCATCAATCTTCGCGTCCCAGGCGATATCAGCTCGGCAGCCTACTTTCTGGTCGCCGCAGCTATTCATCCTAACGCTAGAATAGTGATAAAAGACTGTGGGATCAACCCGACACGAACAGGAATCATAGACATTCTACTGGCTATGGGAGCCAGGCTAAGAATAGACCATGAGCGTCTTGAGGCTGGTGAACCTCTAGCCAACATTGTGATAGAATCTAGCGACCTGAAAGGGATAGAGGTCGGCGGCGACATTATCCCTCGCCTCATCGATGAGATTCCCGTGTTAGCCGTAGCTGCTTGTGTCGCCCAAGGAAAGACTGTGATCAGGGATGCCGGGGAGCTGAGGGTGAAGGAATCGGACAGGATTGCCACTGTTGCAAATGAGCTTTCTCGCTTAGGAGCCAAAATCGAGCCTCTGCCAGACGGAATGATCATCTATGGTGGCAGGCCTTTGTCGGGTACAGAGGTTGACAGCCATCTCGATCACCGATTAGCGATGAGCCTGGCAGTAGCCGGTTTAGTAGCCAAAGGAGAAACAGTTATCAAGCGTGCTCGTGCGGCACAGGTGTCCTATCCTGCTTTCTGGCAGACTCTGCAGCAGGTAGTTAAATACTGAACGATATTGAAACACTATAGTTAGGAGGAAAGCATGTGCACAGAGTTGGTTCATGTCGGTTTTGGCAATGTCATCGCTGTAAACAGGGTAATCGCTCTCCTATCCATAAATCAACAACCAGTCAAGCGACTCATTCGGGAAGCAAGGGAAAAGGAACGTTTAATTGATGCCACGCACGGCAGGAAAGCCAAGACCGTTATTCTCTTTGAAACTGGTCACATGATGTTGGCTGCCGTGACAGCAGAGACCATCGCTCATAGATTAGCCACTACATCCATCCTGTCTGAGGAAAAGGTTGAGATGGGAAGTGTCTGACCGAAGCTTTGAGTCAAATCCTCGAGCCAAGCGAAGGGGCGCCAGAGACTCTCCACCTCTCCTGATCGTCCTTTCCGGACCTTCTGGAGTAGGTAAGGATGCTGTGCTGGCCAGGATGAGAAGGGCAGAGCGTCCCTTCCACTATGTCGTTACCGCCACTACACGTCATAAGCGTGCCCGGGAAGAAAATGGCGTGAACTATCACTTCCTTTCCCCAAAAAAATTTCAGCAAATGATAGATAAACACCAACTTCTGGAGTGGGCCAATGTCTACGGCAACTACTATGGTGTGCCCAGGGACGAAATAGCTTTGGCTTTGTCCAAAGGAGTAGATACAATAGTCAAAGTGGACGTCCAGGGTGCCGCAACGCTCAAGAAAATCCTGCCTCAGGCACTATTTATCTTCCTCATGCCTCCTTCACTGAAAGCACTGGAAAAGAGGTTGCAGAGACGACGCAGCGAGTCTTCAGAAGACCTGGTTCTGAGACTGGCCAGGGCCAAAGAAGAAATGGAAAGCCTGCCGCTTTTCGATTACGTGATAACAAGCCACCAGAATAGGCTTGATGAAGTTGTATCTCAGATAGATGGCATTGTCGCTGCCGAAAAAAGCCGCGCGAAGCCTAGGATCGTAGAACTCTAGCTCCGAGCTTCTACCAGAAAGCCGCCTGTTTTTGACATTATCCCCGGTTCACTTCTACAATAAGCCCCGGTATGAGTCCAGTAGGACAGCTTTACAAGTTGCAGCAGCTTGACCTTGAGCTTCAAAGAAACCAGCAAGAGCTCAACGAAGTTGAAAACCAGTTGAGCGACAATAAGGCCTTGGTCGCTACCGAAGCCAGAGTTGTTTCACAGAAAGACCACCTAGACGGCGCTAAGAAAAAGCAGAAGAGTTCTGAATGGGAACTGGAAGACCTCCAGGACAAAGTCAGGCAGGTTAATGGCAAACTTTATGGCGGCAAGACCAAAGATCCCAAGGAACTGGTTAATCTCGAGAAGGAGGTCAAAGGCCTCAAGAGTCAGATTAGAACAAGAGAAGATGCCCTCTTAGAATTTATGAGCCAGGTAGAAGAGATGGAAACAGGAGCCAAAACTACCGCCGGAGAGCTTGAGTCGTTGAAGAAAGACTGGGAACAAAGACAACAGACTCTTGGGCCAAGGAAGAATGAGCTTGAAATCGTGCTGGCTGATCTCAAGAGAGAGCGTAATAGGTTAGTGGAGCAAATCAACTCCGAGGCCTTCAACATTTATGAGCGCATCAGATTGGCGATGGGACAGGCTGTAGTCAAAGTGGAGAAGGGAAGGTGCCTGGGATGCCACATCACCGTACCCACAAGTCAATGGCAGAAAGTCAGGGCTGGTGATTTAATCCAGTGCAATAACTGTGGCAGGATACTGTATCTGGAGTAGTCCGTATAAAGTCGCGTTCGCGTCAAGACAGTCCCAGTCACTCCCACCAGCCGCTGATCAAATCCATTCTGAGCAACCAAATGTTCTGCCATTGACAACTTCAGGAAAAGGGGCATAATCTATACGCCGGCCGACATATGCTCAAAAGCGGCCGCCGAAAGTCGGAGCTGGGGGACTTGCATGGGAAGAGCGGGACGGGGATTCGACGAATACAAATAAAGGAGGTCTCAGTTCATGGCTGGCGTTATTTCATACGGTGCATATATACCGTTATGGCGGCTCTCCCGAGACGCTATCGCCGAGGCTTGGGAAAGTGCCTCAACCGGGGGTGAAAGAAGTGTCGCCAGCAACGACGAAGACACCATCACCATGGCAACTGAGGCTGCGATTGACTGTTTAGGCGGCTTGAAGCGAGAGAAGGTAGATGGCTTGTATTTTGCCTCGACTACCTCGCCCTATAAAGAGAAGGAATGCTCTACGTTGGTGGCCATGGCTGCCGACTTAAGACCGGAAATTATCACCGCTGACTTCGGCAACAGCTTGAGGGCAGGGACGGAGGCATTCAGAGCAGCGTTGGATGCCGTAGCCAGCGGCTCTGCCAGCCAGGTCCTGGTGACCGCCTCCGATTGCCGCATGGGTTATCCCCGGTCAAATTATGAACAAACCTTTGGTGATGCTGCCGCAGCTTTGTTGATTGGCAATACTGCCAAGCCCGCCGTCACAATGGAGGGCAGTCATTCTTTATCCAACGAACTGTACGATGTGTGGAGATTGGACAAAGATATCTATGTCCAGTCTTGGGAAGACCGCTTCATCATCGAGCACGGCTATACACAGAACATGGAGAGGACAATTTCAGCCCTACTGCAAAAGAAAGCTCTCTCCGTCAAGGATATCACCAAAGCTGTACTCTATGCTCCTACCTCAAGGGCACAGCAAGGGCTAGCGCGCAGCCTGGAGTTTGACATTAAGACACAGCTTCAAGATCTGCTTATCAGCAACGTAGGCATCACTGGTTGTGCGCACGCTTTGCTTATGCTTGTAGCGGCTTTGGAAGAAGCAAAGGCTGGCGACAAGATCCTGGTGGCTAGCTATGGCAGTGGTTGCGACGCCTTCCTGCTCAGCGTGACGGAGGAAATCGCAAAGATCAGGGGCAACAGAAGAGGCGTGAAGGGATACCTGGACTCAAAGAGACCCCTTTCCAGCTATGCAAGATATCTCAGCTATAGAGGACTGCTAGAGCCTCAACCTGGTGAACCATTCAGGCTCTTCCCGGCAGCAACCACCAGCTGGAGAGAGCGCAACTGGGCCATTCGCATGCACGGCAGCAAGTGCAAGAATTGTGGTACCGTCACTTTCCCCATACAGAGGGTTTGCTACAACTGTCGAAGCAAGGATAATTTCCAGGAAGTCAGGCTCTCTGATAGAAAAGCCAGGGTGTTTACTTTTACGCTGGATAATTTGGCGGGTAGAAGTGACGACCCCACAATACCACAGATAGGAGTAGAGTTTGACTATCAAAATACCAGAACGTATCTTTCCATGACGGATTGTGACCCCCGCGAGGTAGGGGTGGATATGCCAGTAGAGATGACTTTTAGAAAACTGTATGAAGGCGCAGGCATGTATAACTACTTTTGGAAATGTCGCCCTGTCAGGTGAGACACCAAGGTGAAAGGAGAAGCCATGGCAGAGAATAAATGGGAACGGGTCCCGGAGTTTGATTTCAAGGATATCCTCTATGAGAAGAGGCCTGGAGTAGCCAGGGTGACCATAAATAGGCCCGAGGCATATAACGCTTTCACTACTTCCACCCAAGACGAATTGATAAAAGCCTTTGAGGATGCGGCAGGCGATGCCACCGTAGGGGTGGTAGTGTTCACCGGCGCTGGCGGTAAGGCATTCTGTACAGGTGGTGATGCCAAGGAGGCAAAAGCCGGCTATCGAAAAGGAATGTTAGAAAAGGATTTAATGGTCAAAACGCTGATACGGGAGATGCCCAAGCCAGTCATCGCAGCGGTGAACGGTTATGCCATAGGAGGGGGACAAGTCTATCAGCAGATTTGTGACCTTTCAATAGCTTCAGAAAATGCTGTCTTTGGTCAGGTCGGCCCCCTGGTGGGAAGCTTTGACCCGGGTTTAGGCGTTATTGATCTGATGATGGTAGTGGGAGAAAAGAAAGCCAGGGAGATTTGGTATCTCTGTCGCCGGTATACTGCACAAGAAGCCCTGGAGATGGGACTGGTGAACAAGGTGGTGCCAGCAGATAAGTTAGAAGAAGAGGTGGGCAGATGGTGTGACGAGATATTGGAGAAAAGCCCTGGAGCTATAGCTGGCGTCAAAGCGTGCTTCAACGCCGCCACTACGTATATGAGAGGAATAGAAGCGGTCTCAGCTCAGTATCTCTGGAAGTACTACGCTTCCGAGGAAGCTGAGCATTGGAAGAACGCATTCTGGCAGAAGAAAAAGCCGGACTGGCAAAGATTCAGGAGAAAGGAAATATTTCCGGAAGTTCGTGAGGGTGAGGAAAGGAAAGAGCCGTGAGCTAATAACCAGGGGAGGGCAGACAAATGGAGAGTATTAAGGACAAAGTCGCCATCATCGGTATGGGCTGCACCAAGTTTGGTGAGAGATGGGACGCTGGACTGGATGACCTGGCCATAGAGGCTGCCTATGAGGCTTACGAAGATGCCGGGATCGATCCCCAGGATATTCAGGCCTGCTGGTACGGGACTGTCACACAACCAGTGGTGGGCATTGGCTGTACTCATCTGGCAGGTCCATTGAAACTACATGGCATACCGATGACCCGGGTGGAGAATTGGTGCACCACCGGACATGAGGCTCTCAGAAATGCCTGCTTTGGTGTCGCTTGTGGCATGTACGACTTGGTTCTGGCACTGGGTGTGGAAAAGCTCAAGGATACTGGCTTTCCCGGCCTTGGAGCCGGGCGCGGCATGAGCCCAGTACTGGAGGCACGCCGCACTGCGCCGGGCTCGTTTGGCATGATCGCCACTCGATATTTCCACACTTACGGACTCAGCCCCCAAGAAGGTAAACGTATCATAGGCAAGATTGCGGTCAAGAACCACTACAACGGCAGTCTCTGCCCCAAAGCTCATTTCCATAACCGCGTGACCCTGGAACAGGTAATGAGCGCTCCTATTATCGCCTGGCCACTGGGTCTTTTTGACTGCTGTGGCAATAGTGACGGTGCTGCGGCAGCCATCTTGGTTCCGGCCAGCCGGGCCAAGGAATACAGAGATGACCCCATCTATGTAAAGGGCTTGGGGGCGGCTCATTCCGCTCTACTTCCCCAGAACCGCCCGGCTTTCGATTGCCTCCATTTCGAGGAGGTCACGAACTCATCCCGCCAGGCTTACGTGCAAGCTGGAATCAAGAATCCCCGAGAGCAAATTGACATTGCGGAAGTTCATGACTGCTTCACCAGCACAGAGTTGCTCCTTTACGAACTCCTTGGCTTTAGCCCGGAGGGCAAATCCAAGGAGGATGTCGATTCTGGCTTCTTTGAGTTGAGTGGTGGGTTACCTGTAAACAGCGATGGTGGGCTGAAATGCTTTGGGCATCCGGTAGGCGCTAGCGGCCTCAGGATGACTTACGAGGTTTACAAACAGCTCCAGGGCAGAGCCCAATCACCTGAGCGTCAGCTAAAGAATGCCAAGCTCGGCATATCACAGACCTTCGGTGGCCCACCTCAGGTAGCGGCAGTGGCAGTCCTTGGCAACGAGCTGTCTTACCCCTAGCTCAATCTAAGTCTCTATTAGTTCTCTCTGATTTGAAGGGGGAAGAGGAGCCATATTCATTCAGCACAGCTTGGTCGAACGACGGAGTTGTGCTAGAATTTCTTCGCAGGGAAAATGCCTATTTATGAATACTGGTGCGATTTCTGTCGCCGGGTTGTCAGCTCATATCGGCGGACCTCCTCTGTGCCCCCACCACCTTGCCCCCGCTGTGGCAGCAGCGAGATCAAGCGGATATTCTCCACGTTTTCCGTACAAAGAACGTATAGAGATGTGTATGAAGATATCCTTTCCGACCGTCAGCTGACCCAGGGCATGATGGGCGATGACCCCAGGGCAATAGCCGAATGGAACAAGAGAATGAGCGGCGGTGAGAAATCCCCTCCAGAATATGAGGAGATAACTGAGAGAATGGAGGGGGGCGAATGGCCCATTACACAGATAGAAGAAAAAAGAAAACAATTCTCCGGCCAAGGGGAAAGCAAGTCCAATATTGATTGAACGAGAAGATGTCTCATGCCCATCTATGAGTTCCTTTGTCAAAACTGCCATAGAAAGATGACTTTCTTGATAAGAGATATTTCTGCTCCCATGGTTCTGAAGTGTTCATCCTGTGGCAATACCAACCCATCTCGTGTCGTTTCTGGCTTCGCCTACCACAAATCGTTGAACACGGTATGGGAAGAGAGCGGCGACCCTACGATGCACCCCGCTGATGACTACTACAGAGACCCCCGGAATATCGGTCGCTGGGTGGAAAAGAAATTCCAGGATATGGGACAAGAGCTGCCGTCCCGGATTCAGGAACAGATAAAAGCAGCCAGGGAAGGTGTTCTACCTGAGCCGCTGAAGGACCTAGAAAGTGCCTCACCAACCGCTGCGTATGATTGATGCCAATCTGAACCGCTCGAGCGAAGGCTTGCGGGTTCTGGAAGATGTCGCGCGCTTTCTCCTAAACGATGCTGAGCTGAGCCGGAGATTAAGGACTCTACGGCATGATTTAGCCCGGCAGACTGAATCACTGAGTGTAGGGCTCTTGTCTCAAAGAGATTCCGAACACGATGTTGGCGCTCATTATTCGAAGCACAAGGGACAAACTATGGAAGCGACTTCACTGCGCACCTTGCTGGATTTAGTCACCGCCAATGCAAAAAGGGTGGAAGAGTCCCTTCGCGTGATAGAGGAGCTGTCCAAGTTGCCAGAGATGAATTCAATGCTGAACTCCGCCGGCTTTGAGCAGACAAGGTTTGCCATTTATACCCTAGAGCGAGATTTGATTTCCAAAATATCACGACGCCACAAAGTAAAAAGGATAGCCGGGCTCTACGTCATTCTGGATCGGCAGCTTCTGGCTGGCAGGGACGCGTTGGAGATTGCCAGCCAGATAATTGAGGGAGGCGCCAGGGTAATCCAGCTTCGCGACAAGCAGAGCAAGAAAGGAGAACTACTACTTGTCGCACAGAAGCTCAAGGAGCTCTGCGGTCAGGCAGGTATTCTCTTTGTAATGAATGATTATCTCGACCTGGCCCTGGCTGCTGATGCCGATGGATTACACATTGGACAGGAGGATTTGCCGCTGCCTGTAGTCCGCAGGCAATTGCCCATAGATAAAATAGTTGGCTGTTCCGTCACGACGCCAGTTCAAGCCACGAAAGCTCAACATGAAGGTGCGGATTATATTGCTGTGGGCTCTATGTTTCCCACGACCACGAAGAAGGAAGCCATTGTAGTGGGGGTGGACATGCTCAAAGAACTCAAGCGAGTAGTGTCCGTACCTTTGGTAGCTATTGGTGGCATAAACCAGAATAATGTCGGGCAAGTAGTGGCTGCCGGCGCTGATGCCGTAGCTGTGATCAGTGCTGTTATGGGCGAGAAAGATGTTAGGGAAGCTGTGCAGAAATTGGTCGCAAAAATGGACTCGGTGAAAGGGAAATGTCAAAACCAGTAGAAGATCTGGAGATTATCGCCGCCAAGCTTCGTCCCTGCTTTGCAGCCGAGGATGAGGCCAGAGAAAAAGCCTTACGTAGTTGTCGTCAGGTCATCCGCTACAGCGCTGATGGCATACGGGCGGTGCATCGTCAAGAGCATGGTAGGGCAAAACAACTACTTGATTCGGCCCATGAATTACTTCGAGAACTCAGCCACGACCTGGCCGGCCACGGAAAGCTGCTTCACTCAGGTTTCATCCACGACGCTCAGAAGGAGTTCGCTGAAGGATGCATAACCTTGGCTTTGATTGCCGGGAAAGACTTGCCTGAACCGAAAGAACTGGGCGTAAGCAATGCTGCCTACCTTGATGGCCTGGGGGAATCCGTAGGAGAGCTGCGGAGGTATATACTGGATAGTCTAAGACGAGATGACTTTTCTCGTTGCGAAGAATTGCTGACCATAATGGACGAAATATATGGGATATTGATAACCATGGACTTTCCGGAATTGCTCGCTCATGGCTTGAGGAGAACTACAGATGCCGTAAGAGGCATTGTAGAGAGAACTCGAGGAGATTTAACTGTATCCTTAAGGCAAAAAAACTTAGAAACTAAGCTTCACGACCTCAGCTAATCTTCCTTAGCGCACTACTTCTCTTTCTCATAATTGTAGAACCCTTCACCTGCCTTGCGTCCCAAACGACCGGATTCGACAAGCTTTTCCAACCTATTAGAGGGGGCCAGGCAAGGGTCCTTGCTCCTCTCGTACATCGCACGGGCTACCATATAGCCGACGTCCAGCCCGTTGAAATCGGCGAGGGCCAGCGGACCTATCGGATGACCCAGCCCAAGGGTCATACTCTTGTCAATGTCCTCTGGGCTGGCCACGCCATTCTCCAGTAGCCGCACGGCAGCTCCCGTCAATGCTAACAGCAGATAATTGAAGATGAACCCGGGAGTATCTTTGGCGACAAGGATTTCCTTTCCAAGTGAGCGACCAAACTTCTTCACCGTCTCCAGGGTCTCCTCACTGGTCGAGTCTGCCTTCACAATTTCGAGTAGCTTGCTGGGAGGGACCGGCGACAGAAAGTGTGTCCCAATTACCCTGTCCGGGCGGCCGGTTGCCTGAGCCAGTTCTGTAACCGATAGACAGGATGTGTTGGAGCAAAGGATGGTATGTTCAGGACAGATTTTGTCCAGCCCGACGAAGACCTTCTTCTTAAGTTCCATATCCTCCGGGATCGCTTCTATAACCAAGTCGCGGTCACCGAGGTCCTCCAGAGTGATGCTCCCCTTGATACGAGACCGAGTCAAGCCTTTATCCTGCCGAGATATTCTGCCCTTCTCTACATTCCGGCTCAGGTAATATTCTATCGTTGCTATGCCCTTGCTGAGAATCTGTTCGCTGACTTCTACAACTATCACCTCATACCCGGACTGAGCGCAGACCTGAACAATACCGGCACCCATAAACCCACAGCCAACTATACCTACTTTCTTGATTTCCATAGCAATCACCTCTTTCGTGCTGTATTCTGCAATTCCTCAAGATTCTCCATCGTGCTGTCAGATTGGCAGGAGTATACTCAGCAGTGACAAGCACATCAATCGTCCAGACCTCGTTCGGATTTAGTGTTGACTTAACAGTTACAAGCCCATCTCTCGGGCCACTATTTCTCGATAGAAATCGGCATCGCCAAAGGCAAGCTCCGCGGCTTTGGCGCGCCTGGTGTAGTAATGCAACTCATGTTCTATGGTGACGCCGATAGCGCCGTGAATTTGGTGCGCCAGGGCAAAGACGCGCTGAGAAGCTTGGCCTACCCAGGCCTTGGCTACAGCCACTTCTTTGGTGCAGGGAAGTTCTTCACTTAAAGTCCAGGCTGCTTGGTAAGTGCTAAACCTAGCGCTATCAACATCGGTTGCCATATCGGCACAATAGTGCTGTATCACTTGAAAGCTGCCAATGGGACGGTCGAATTGTTTCCTTTCTTTGGCATAGTCCACAGTCATCTCCAACACTCGCTGAATATTGCCGACCATCTCGCAACATTTTCCCACCGCTGCCCGCTGCATTATCCTTTGAACCGCACTCCGTCCCTGGTTCAGCCGTCCCAGGATGTTAGTTCTAGGTACTGGCACTTGGTCAAAGACCACCTCACATAGTTTGTCGCCAGCCATAGTCTTGAGAACAGTGTACTTGATTCTAGAATTCTTGGCATCGGCCAGGAATATGCCGATTCCGCTTCTCGGTTTGGTTTTAGCGACACACAGCAGGTAGTCCGCAATATGAGCGTCAGGGACAAATAGTTTTGTGCCGCTGATGATATAGTCGTCAT
>CAYGWI010000015.1:0-13636 GCA_964353715.1 uncultured Dehalococcoidales bacterium
AAGAAACACTTCCCGATACTCGGAGGTGTTTTCAGAAGACCGGTGGGAGCGGTCAGAGCCGTCGATGGCGTCAACTTGGCAATCAATCGGGGACAATGGCTCGGGCTGGTCGGCGAATCAGGCTGCGGCAAGACGACACTGGCCAAGACACTCATTCGTCTCTGGAAACCCACCAGCGGTCATATGTATTTTGATGTTCCCGACGTCGTGAAGGCGGAGATAGAAATGCTGGAGTCGGCGGGCAAAGACGGTAATACCAAGAAGTTGATTTCCCTTCTCAAGCAGAACGACCTGGGGACCTTTTCGGGCGACAAGGTTCGTTCATTTCATCGCAATGCCCAGCTTGTCCACCAGGACCCTTTTACCTCCCTCAACCCGCGGATGAAGATAAAAGACATAGTTGCTGAACCCCTTAAGATACACAAGGTTCTATCCGGCCACGAAGTGAAGTCGGCGGTCGAGAACCTTTTGGGCACAGTCGGATTGAGCTCAGGGCAACTTGAACGCTACCCTCACCAGTTCAGCGGCGGCCAGCGCCAGCGCATCGCCGTAGCTCGTGCTCTGGCCACGAAACCCGAATTTATTGCCTTCGACGAGCCCACCTCGGCTCTGGATGTGTCCGTCCAGGCACAGATCCTCAATCTATTGAAGGACCTCAAGAAGGAGTTTGGCCTTACCTATCTGTACATCACTCACGAGCTTCTGATTGCCGAGAGCGTTTGCGACTATATTGCCGTCATGTATGTGGGCAAGGTCGTGGAGATGGGAAGGCCTGAGGAGATATTTCACGCCCCGCGCCATCCTTATTCCATGTCCCTGATAGCAGCAACGCCGGTGCCCGACCCCAAGCGAAGGATCGGTCGCATTGTCCTTCCCGGCGAGGTGCCCAGTCCAGCCAATCCGCCACCCGGCTGTACTTTTCACCCCAGATGTTCCCGTGCCACCACAGAATGCCACGAACATGAGCCAGCACTCGAACTGGTTGGCGGCGACCACTACGTTGCCTGTTTTCATCCCTTGTAGCGAGTAGTCACCACGTCACGTCTCTCCATCAACCTCGGTTTCACTAGCCAAATACCTTTGCCCACAAACGGCTTTTCGGCTCCTGAGACTCGTGTTATACTTCACAAATTCCGCAGTAAGATCCGTTGAGAATGAAGCGATGATAATAAAGATGTTAGTGGTCGGGTCGTTCGCCGCCAACTGCTATATCGTCGGTTCGCCTGCCACTAAACAAGGAATGATTATTGACCCCGGTGCCGAGGCTCAGACCATTTTGAGAACGATCCAACAACTGGATTTGTCCATATCCTTGATCGCCATCACCCATGCCCACGTAGACCATGTTGGTGCCATTCGCGAGGTTCAAGAAAAGACCCATGCCCGGTTTGCCATTCACGAGGCAGAGAAAGGATTTTTGTCTACCGCTCCCATGCGTATGCTGACCTCGCTCGGCATTTCTCCTGTCAAATCACCTCCTCGCCCCGATAGGATGCTCAAGGACGGCGACCGCATAGATGTAGGTGATTTGCACTTTGTAGTGCTTCATACGCCGGGACATAGTTCTGGCGGAATGTGTCTATTGGGCCATGGAGTGGTCTTCAGCGGCGATACTCTGTTTAATCTTGGTATTGGCAGGACCGACTTTCCGGGAATGAGCCATGAGCGTCTGATGAACAGCATTCGCGAGAAGCTCATGGTGCTGCCTGATGAAACCGTTGTCTATCCCGGCCACGGGCCGGCGACTACCATTGGCGATGAACGCCGGGGGAATCCTTTCCTCCAAGGTTATTCTACCTAGAAACTCCGCCTCGACTGTCCTAAGTACGACATCTCCTACAGGTTTCAACAAGGTTCCTCTCCCTTGCCCTGCTCGCCGTATGACTCCAGCAGGCGAGCGGGAGAGGATTGAGGTGAAGGTGAATCTTCTCTCTCGAATTTACCTTCGCATAACGGCTACTGAGTCAGGATATATTGCGTAGATAATTATGATAATTCGCCAGGGTCTCTTTCAAGTTGTCGCCGCCAAACTTCTCCAGGCAGGCATCAGCCAGGACAATCGCTAACATGGCCTCACCAATCACCCCGGCGGCCGGAACAACACAAACATCGCTCCGCTCGTAGTGAGCCTTTGTTGCCTTTCCTGTGCGAAGGTCTATAGAAGGTAACGGACCGGCCAAAGTGGCAATAGGTTTGACTGCTGCCCTGACCAGTATGTCCTCTCCATTGCTTATGCCACCCTCGATGCCCCCGGCCCGATTGGTGGCATGTCGCCAGGGAAGAGATTGCCTCGCTTCACCCTCACGCAGCCCTCTCCCCTCGAGGGAGAGGGTTCGGGTGAGGGGTTCTATGACATCGTGAGCTTGCGAGCCTCTAAACTCGGCCAGCGCAAATCCGGCTCCGATTTCCACCCCTTTCACGGCGTTGATGCTCATCATCGCCCTGGCAATCTTGCCATCAAGACGCCGGTCCCAGCTAACGTGGCTCCCCAGGCCAATCGGGACACCAGTCGCCATCACCTCGAAGACACCGCCCAATGTGTCTCCGTCGGCCTTAGCCTCATCAATGGCCGCCATCATCGCTTTTTCCAGTTTGGCATTGACACAACGGACCGGGGAGGCTTCCACTTTTCGCCAGTCTACAGAGCTCGCTTCGCTTCGTTCCCAGTGATGTCGCCCAATTGCCACAGTGTGGCTGTGAATAACGGTGCCCAGTTCCTCCAGGAATCTTCGAGCTATGGCTCCAACAGCTACTCTGGCGGCTGTCTCTCTAGCACTGGCTCTTTCCAGAACGGGCCTGATATCCTGGAAACCATATTTAATCACTCCCGCCAGGTCGGCATGTCCCGGGCGGGGACAGGTCACAGGCTCGACTTCTCTCTCTACCGGGGAAATACTCATCTCTTCCTGCCAGTTTTCCCAATCCCGGTTGGTGATGAACAGCGCGATCGGGCTGCCTATAGTGAGCCCATAGCGAACCCCGGCGATGATTTCAGCCTTATCCTCTTCAATTCTCATGCGCGGGCCGCGCCCATAGCCCTGCTGGCGACGCCGGAGTTCTTTGTTGATGTGACGTTCCTCCAGAGGAAGGTCAGCTACCATCCCTTCAACTATGGCCACCAACCCCTTCCCGTGCGATTCTCCGCCGGTAAGAAAACGAAACTGTCCCATTAGATCATCCGCGAAAAGTCGTCTGATTCTTTGATTAACTCCATAAACCCAACCCTGGATTCAACCGGGTACCCACGAGAATCCCAGAATCTTCGTGAACGGAATCAGCTTTGATATAGAAACAGAGGCTGTGGGTAGTTATTGCTAAGGATCTCCAATAGAATCATGTCTTCTGCACTTAACCCCGATATCCGCGCCTTCATAGCATCCACAAGCCCTAACAGCGACCACACCGTCAGTCTGGGTGGTCTATAGTACTCCACTATCGCAGTCTCGATCCCAGCCAGTTGTAACGCCACATCAATGGCCGTCTTCAGGTCACCCAGTTCATCAACCAAACCCAACTCTCTGGCTCTGACACCGCTATAAAGTTGTCCTGTAGCCAGCTCTCTAACCGCTTCCTCGCTCAGCCCTCTGCCTTCGGCCACCACGTCAATGAATTGTTCGTAATACTCGTCAACCATAGCCTGCATGATTTCCACTTCCTCCGGCGTCAATTCTCTCAACCCCCAATACATGTCCTTATACTTGCCGCCTTTGAAGATTTCTATCTCAATGCCTAGCTTCTCCAGGAGTCCCTTAACGTTCACGGCGGAAGAAATCACCCCAATGGCCCCCGTCTGTGTGGTAGGAAGGGCAACAATCTTGTCAGCCTGGGTTGAGATGTAGTAGCCACCAGAGGCAGCCATACCCCCCATGCTCACCACAATCGATTTCGTCTCCTTAGCTCTTTCTATCTCCAACAAGATTTCCTGGCAAGGCTCTATCTGACCGCCGGAGCTGTCTATGCGGAAAACAATCGCCTTGACTGCCTTGTCACTCTCCGCTCTCGCCAGATAATTTCTCACCAACCCCGGGGTAATGGTCGATCCAGACGACGACGAAGAGTCGCCGGTGCTAATACTCCCGCTGAGTGGGATCACAACAATCTTATCCGTTGCCCCCTTTGGAACCAGCGCAATCGGAATTAGTATGGCCGCAAGCAACGCCAAGACACACAAAGTGATAATGATTGCTTTCTTTTTCACCGTTATCCTCCTGTCAACGTCTTCTCAGCCTTGCTGAACATTATGTCGACTGGGGCTTCCTTATTTGTCCATAGTTTAAAGGAAGCCGCCCCCTGATATACTAACATAGACAAGCCACCCAGTATATTGGCTCCAGCTTCTTGTGCCAACCTTAGCAAGGGTGTCAGCCACGGGTTATACACGACGTCGTAAACCAGGGCGGTCTTGGGAATCACTCCCAGGCTCAGAGGCGACTGCCCTTCTTGAGGACTGTCTTTCATTCCTATGGTAGTGCAATGGACTATCAGGTCACAGCCGGCAAAGGTTCCGGCTGATTTTACATTCATCCACTGAAAAGCACTGACGTTTGCCTCCGGAATCCCAGGGCTTCCCGGACCACCCTTGATATATCTCACCAAATCCTCCGTCAATGCACTGGCTCGATCAAAGATGCCGTCAGTGATGGCCAGTGAAGCTATTTTCTTCTGCACCAGCACAAGACCCACAGCCCTGGCCACCCCACCAGCACCCAACATGGCTACCCTCTTTCCTTCAGGGTCGAAGTGTCCGTCCTTGTCCAATGCCTCGATAAAACCATTTGCATCGGTATTAAAACCCACAAGCTTATCACCCCGTTTAACTATGGTGTTGACGGCACCGATTAGACTCGCGAAGTCATCAACTTCATCTAACAGTGGCAGAACCGTCTCCTTGTAAGGCACAGTCACGTTGGCTCCAATGTTCTGCGGTTTCCTCAAGCTATTCACTATGTCTTGAAGCTGGGTCGGGGCCGTTTCCCAGGCCTGATAACGAACATCGAGGTGATAGTAATCCAGAGCTGCTTGCTGGAAATAGGGAGAGACGGAATGCTTAAGGGGATAACCGATGAGGCCTATGTATCTGCGCATGGCCTAACATTCCTCGTTATCATCCAAATGCTGGCTATCCAGAAAACCCTGAAGTATCAAGGCCGCTGCGATGGCATCCACCTCGGCTTTAATCACAGGGTTGTGATTTCCAGCTCCTCTCCTTGTTTTCAAGTGCAGGCTACCTCCTCGAGCATCAGTTTTTGTCTTCAACCGCTCGGCAGCCCTGGTAGAAAATCGTTCGTCCCACAGTCGTATATCAAGCTGGTTGAGGCCCCTTTCCTTCGCCAGGCACGACAATTTCTCGGCAAAATCCGTCACTTTACCAGCCTGTCTGCCCAGATCGCCGCTTAGCCGGCGAGGCAAGCCAACGACAACACGCTCCACCTTATGCTGTTCTACAAGCTTGAGAACTTGCTCCGTAAGCGCGCTTTCGCCTATGCTGGTAAGGACAGTCAGCGGAGTAGCTAGAATCCCCTGGGCGTCACTCATAGCCACTCCCGTCCTTTTGTCTCCGACATCCAGCCCTAAGCTCCGCACTTCACTACTCACCATCAATAAAATCAGAAATCTGACACCGGCAATCAGAATTTGAGCCCAAGAAGTCAAAACTCAGTTTCTAACTCTCCTATTAATCATCTTAGCTTCTGTCTTTGATCCTTCAGCTTCCTAAATGGAAGATATTCTGTCGGCAACGATGCTTTTAACCAATCTCAAAGCTTCATCAACCCTGGTTGCATCTTGACCGCCGGCCTGAGCCATGGCAGCCTTGCCACCTCCGCCCCCACCGGTAACCTTGGCTACTCGATTTATGATGTCCCCGGCATTAAACCCCCTACCCACCAGGTCAGGAGTCACCATGGCTAAGAAGCCGGGCTTACCGTTGCAGACCGTGGCCAGGACAACCACAGCGCTCTTTAGCCTGTCTTTCAATGTATCACCCATCTCCCTGAGGATAGGCATGGTCAACGATGGCACCCTGGCAGCCAGAACCGTTACGCCGCTCACCTGCTCGGCTTGCCCGGGTAAATCCTCGGCTATTCTCTGCGATAGCTCTCTTTCCAGTGAAAGCGCTCTCTTACGCTCTGCTTCCAGCTCGCCAATCAATGCTTTCACCTTGTCAGGGACTTCTTCGAGCGAGCCTTCCACCTCTCTGGCTATGTACTGCAAGGCAGCTGACCGAGATTCAATTAGATATTCAGCTTCTCTTCCGGTTATGGCTTCAATACGATGCAGTCCTGTGCCGATGCTGCTTTCCTTGGTTATCAGAAACATGCCAAGCTCCCCGGTTGACTTCACATGAGTGCCACCACAGAGCTCCCTACTTACTCCCGCCTCCCCGATTTCCAGCATGCGGACTTCCTCTCCATATTTCTCTTCAAATAGGGCGATGGCACCCTCAGCAATCGCTTGAGTGTAAGGCAGTACCGCCGCTTTCACTTTCAAGTCCTGGCGTATCCATTCATTAACTTGTTCTTGAATTTCCCTGACTTGCTCTTCAGTTATGGGAGTCATATGAGAGAAGTCAAATCTAAATCTCTCTGGTTCAACTAGCGAACCCTTCTGATAAACACGGCTGCCCAGTATTTCCCTCAAGCCAGCCTGCAGCAGGTGGGTGGCAGTGTGGTTGCGAGCAATATCCAAACGGCGGGCGACATTAATCTTGACCTCAACCTCATCGCCCTTGGATATGGTGCCTTCAACCACTTTTCCTCTATGTATGATCATTTCGGGAGTAGTTCTGAAGGTTTTCGTGACGACCACCTTTCCCTTCCTACCGTTGATCTCGCCCGTGTCGCCTACTTGCCCACCCATCTCACCGTAGAAAGGAGTCTTGTCCAATACCACGTCAACCTCATTACCCGCACTCACGTCCCGCACAGAGCTTTCATTACTTATCAAATCACGAACCCTTGACCTGGAGCTGTGTTTTCGATAGCCAACAAAACGTGTCTGCTTACGTGTGATCGTAGTCTTGACCTTTAGCTCGCCTTTTCCTTTCATATGAACACTGCCGGTGACGACCCTTTGGTTGACCCTAGCTCTTTCCCTCTGCTTCTCCATCTCTGCCTGGAAACCTTCCCAGTCTACAGACAGGCCTTTTTCTCGGGCAATCTCAGCGGTTAGCTCCGGGGGAAAACCATACGTATCATAAAGTCTGAATACCTCCTCGCTTGTTAACCCCTCTCTCCTTTGAGCTGAAGCTTCGCCAATGAGTTTTTCCACCAGGTTAAGCCCGGTCTCTAGAGTAGTAACAAACTTTTCCTCCTCAACTCTAACTACTTCGCTAATCAAGCTTTGATTAGCCACAAGCTCAGGATATACATGGCTCATCGTGCTAACGACAACTTCACCCAGTTCATTCAGGAAAGGATCATTCAACCCCAGTTTTCTGCCGAAGAGCGAAGCCCGCCTCAATATGCGCCGCAGGATATATCCTCTGCCTTCATTGGAGGGCATTACGCCATCGCCGATGAGAAAGGCAATGCCGCGTGAGTGCTCAGCCACGATTCTAATGGCACGATCGGTAGTTACGTCCCTGCCATACTCCTTTCCAGACAGGCGGCAAACACGGTCTATCAAAGGAGAGAATAGGCTCGTCTCATAAGGCGAGGCCTTCCCCTGGATAACGGCCAGAGTCCTCTCCAATCCCATCCCGGTATCAATATTCGGTTTAGGCAAAGGCGTGCGTCGGCCGCTTCGGTCTTGATCATATTGAGTGAACACGAGATTCCAGAATTCGAGGAAGCGACCACATTCGCAATTGGGCTTGCATTCGGGCTTGCCACAGCCGAACTCCTCACCCAGATCATAATGAATCTCGCTGTCCGGTCCGCACGGGCCAGAGTCGCCCACCGGGCCCCAGAAATTCTCGTCTTCAGCAAAGCGTGATATCCTCTCCCCAGGGACCCCCACCTGTCGCCAGTAGGCAAAGGCTTCGTCATCGTCGAGATAAATAGTAACCCACAGCCGCTCCCTCGGCAGTTTCAGATGCTCGGTGACGAACTCCCAGGCCCAGGAAATAGTCTCTTTCTTAAAATAGTCCCCGACGCTGAAATTGCCCAGCATCTCGAAGAAGGTAAAGTGCTTACTATCACCGACCAAATCTATGTCGGTGGTGCGAAAGCATTTCTGACAGGAAGCTAATCGCTGGCTAGGCGGGCGCTCTGACCCCAGGTAGTAGGGCTTGATTTGCACCATGCCAGCGCTGGTCAATAGCAGACTCGGATCTTTGTGAGGCACCAGCGAGGAGCTGGGGATAACCTTGTGGCCCCTGTCCTCAAAGAAATTCAGAAACGCTCGCCTGAGTTCGTCACCAGTCACTTGCTACGTTAACTCCAATGAGTCCCACGACTTCTTGAAGGCCCCCAATAGATTCAATTCAAGCGACAATTGCACAATCCAGGTCGGATGGTCTATTCGCCTTCTTGATTTTAGAAGGTGTCAGCTTTAATGTCAATCAGTCATAGGAGAAACTTCAGCAACATCGTTCTGAGGAGTCGAAATGAATTCGGTCGCCGAAAAGACTGACAGTTTCCTCAATTTGGTCCAAATGACCATCCGGCCCCGGGCGCGATGCTAGGGCTGCTCTGATCTCCAATCTCCGTTACCCGATTATTACCAACATAGACCTCTGGAAATCTTTTCTCATACCAATTATAATACGGCGTCCCCGGAAATCATTGAGCAAATACTGCAGTAATGCTGGAACACAAAGGTTCAAAATATGGCGGTGTTGCAGGCAACGCATGGTTATTGAAAGGAGCGTAACATGATTTCGTTTAGCCCAACAGAAGAACAGCAAATGATTGTGAGCATGGCGAAGCAATTTGCCAACGATGAGATGCGCAAAATCTACCGGCAATGCGACGAGAACGGTGCGATTCCTGACACTGTCATAGATACTGCCTGGCAGATGGGGTTTACATCTAGCGTTATACCTGAGGACTGTGGAGGACCTGGCGGAGAGCGTTCAGCTATCACAGGTTCGTTGATAGCGGAGGAACTGGCCTGGGGTGACCTTTCAATGGCAATGCACATTCTCTGCCCGGCTCTGTTTGCGTATCCCATACTCGAGATGGGTACGGAAAGCCAGAGAAAGAAATACTTGCCCCTCTTCTCTGCTGAGAAGTATAAGGCAGCAACCGCTGGTCTGATTGAGCCGCGCTTCGGTTTCGACCCTTATTCTCTATCAACCACTGCCCGGCTTGACGGCAACGGATATGTCCTCAATGGCCAGAAGTGTTATGTGCCCCTGGCCGCTGAAGCTGACTTGCTGCTCGTCTATGCAGCTGAAGATGGCACCAGTCACGCTTATATTGTTGAAAGAGATACAAAAGGTCTTGAAATTGGCGAGCGAGAGCAGAACATGGGTATAAGGGCTCTGGCCACCTACGAGCTTAGCCTCAGAAATTGCCATGTTCCTAAAGAGAACCGGTTGGGTGATCCCCGGGGATATGATTTTGACCGTATCATGAATTGTTCGCGCGTAGCACTGTCGGCAATGGCTGTAGGAGTAGCTAAAGCTGCCATGGAATATTCGAGGGATTATGCTAAGGAGCGTGTTGCCTTCGGAGAGCCCATTGGCTCCCGCCAAACGGTTGCCTTCATGCTGGCGGAGATGGCAATTGAAATCGATGCTACCAGGCTAATGACATGGGAAGCTGCCTGGAGGTTAGACAGAAAGCAAGAGGCGACCAAAGAAGCAGCGCTGGCAAAAGCATATGCTGACGACATGGTCCTAATGGTAACTGACCGTGCCGTACAGATCCTGGGCGGGCATGGTTATGTTCGCGAGCACCCCGTGGAGCTTTGGTTGAGGAACGGCCGCGGATTTGTCACTTTCGATGGCATGGCTATAGTATAGAAGGAGGTATTGTGTAATGATAGATTTCGAACCGACTCCAGAGCAAGAAGAAGCGATAAAGATGGCCCACGAGTTTGCCAAGGAATTCTTTCGGCCAATAAGCCGTTATTACGACGAGAATGAGCACGAAAGCCCCAGCGAACTCATTGACAAGACGTGGGGCGAGAGAAACAAGGGCACATTAGCTTTGGGCCTGGATGTAACTGCATCTCTTAGAATCGAGGAGCTATGCTGGGGAGACGCTGGTCTTTTCTTGTGTATTCCCGGGCCGGGACTTGGGGGTGCTGCCATCTTTGCCTCGGGCACGAAAGAGCAATTGTCACGTTTCCTGGGTCGCTTCAACGAGGGAGAGCCGAAATGGGGCGCTATGGCGATGACAGAACCTGGCTGTGGCTCGGATACCTCTGCTATCACCGCTACCGCTACACGCGATGGTGCCGAGTGGGTATTGAACGGTGAGAAGATATTCGTCACCTGGGGGAAACGCGCGGCTGAAAGTCCTGGCGGACTGGTGGTAGTCTGGGCGACCGTGGACAAATCGGCAGGGCGGGCCGGCATGAAATCTTTTGTGGTGCCAGCCGGGACCCCGGGAATGAGGGTGGAAAAACTAGAAAAGAAGTTAGGGATCAGAGCCAGTGACACGGCTACTATCATTCTCGACAACTGCCGTATTCCCTTCGAGAACATACTCGGCAGCCCGGAGGTCAAGAAAGCGAATAAGGGCGAAACCAAGGGTTTCAAAGGTGCAATGGCGACCTTCGATGCCACGCGACCTATTGTAGCTGCTATGGCCATCGGGGTCGGACGTGCCGCCTTGGATTTCGTCACAGAAACTCTCCAGAAGGAGGGCATCAAGATACGCTACGGCGTACCCAGGCACAAGCTCACTACGCTAGAACGGGACGTGATGGAAATGGAAGCAAACTACAAAGCTGCCAGGCTCCTTACTTTGCGGGCACTTTGGATGATGAGCCAGTTTCAACCCAATAACCTCGAGGCATCAATGGCCAAGGCCAAAGCCGGCCTTGCTGTTACCAAAATCACCCAGAAAGCAGTTGAGATCATGGGTCCGCTCGGTTATTCTCGAAAGTACTTGCTGGAGAAGTGGATGCGCGACGCCAAGATAAATGACATTTTTGAAGGAACTGGACAGATTAATATGCTTATCGTGGCCAGAAGGATTCTCGACTATTCAAGGGATCAGCTCAGGTAACAGCATTTTCGATAGCTAATATCTTGACGTTTTTTGGGCTTTCCCAGTTTGGCTGCCCCTGCATCAAACAGAAGTCCAGTCATTTGCCCTTCTTTACGTAATCAGGGCACCAGGTTGCGTTGGGACGCTCGGGGCGATGACAAGCGCTCCTCCAGTCCCACTTACAATTGCCACAGAGGAGAATACTCATGCCCAGTCTCCTCTTAACCCCAACTCCGAATTTGTCCAGCCAGCTGGGACCACTTTGCTCTTTCACTTCATTCTCTGTGACAAGTTGGGCGACAGCCTTGATCTAGATGTCCTTAGACAGAGTGGCCAAGAATTCGGCGTTGTTCTTTGTCCTGGCTAGCCGTTCCAGGATTCTTTGTGTAGCCTCACCATGATTAGGTGAGTCACTATCTATCATACTGATCACACGTCTGAGCAACCACACTTGTTTCAACGTATTCTCATCCAACAAGAGCTCTTCTCTTCTTGTGCCGCTGGGCATAATATCTATAGCTGGGAAGATCCTGCGTTCAGACAGTTTCCTATCCAGGTGAAGTTCCATGTTACCCGTTCCCTTAAACTCTTCGTATATTAGCTCGTCCATACGGCTTCCGGTATCCACGAGGCAAGTGGCAATAATGGTTAGACTTCCCCCTTCCTCGATGTTGCGAGCAGTACCGAAGAACCGCTTGGGAGGATGCAACGCTGTTGAGTCAATGCCGCCGGACAAAGTGCGCCCACTGGGAGGCAAGGCCAAGTTGTAAGCTCTGGTAAGTCTGGTGATGCCATCAAGGAGTATGACCACATCCGTGCCCATTTCTACCAGCCTTTTGGCTCTCTCTAATGCTAATTCCGCCACTCGAGTCTGGACTTCCACAGGTTCATCGAAGGTAGCGCCAATAACCTCGGCATTGACTGACCTCTTCATATCAGTGACCTCTTCCGGCCTTTCTCCAATAAGGCAAACCATAAGGTGAATATCATCGTAATTAGTGGTGACGGCATTGGCAATCTTTTGAAGAAGCACCGTCTTGCCTGCCTTCGGTGGTGATACGATTAGCCCTCTTTGCCCCCTACCTATGGGTGTCACCAGATTAATAAGACGGGTGGATATCTCATCCGAAGTCGTTTCCAGATTAATGAGCTTATTCGCAAAGGTCGGCGTTAACGAACCGAAGTTGCGCCGTGTTCTCCCTAATTCAGGGTCAAGTCCATTGATGCTGTCTACTCTAAGCAAGCTATAGTATTTTTCACCTTCCTTAGGAGGTCTGGCTTGACCGCAAACAGAGTCACCATCTCTTAAGTTGAAGCGGCGTATTTGAGAATTTGATACGTAGACATCATTAGCACCACGCCGGAAGGTGTCCTGTCGCAAGAAGCCGTAGCCCTCGCTGATGGTTTCCAGGACGCCTGTCATGAATAGATTTCCTTGTTGCTGGGCTTCTGCCTGCAGGATGCGATAGACAAGGTCGGGCTTCTTCAAGGTAGTGTATCCCACGATGCCACCCTCCTTGGCCATCGCCTCCAGTTCATCCCGATTTTTGCTTTCCAGTTCTCCCATAGTTGACATAGTGACCTCTCTCTAAATATCGTTTCTTCTTGCCCCGGCTTCGTCCACACGATTCTGGGCCGTTTTCACGGTAGTTCTTCTCTCGCCATCACCTTATTCCAGTCGTCCCTAAAACGCTGAACGCCTATATCTGTTAGAGGATGTCGCATCATTTGTAGTAACACCTCGTAGGGCACTGTGGCGATATGAGCACCAATCTTAGCTGCCATCAGACAATGGTGAGGATGTCTGATGCTGGCCGCGATGACTTGAGCCGGTAGTTGATAATAATCCAGATATTCCACAATGTCGGCCACTACTCTCATGCCATCCTCACCAATATCATCCAATCTGCCTACAAAAGGGCTTATGAATCTAGCTCCTGCTTCCGCCGCCAGCAAAGCCTGATTCAATGTGAAGCATAAGGTGAAATTCACCTTTATGTTCTCCTTGGCCAGCACGGATGTAGCCTCCACCCCTTCAAGGCTAGCCGGTATCTTGACCACTACATTGTCTGCCCATTTCGCTATCTCTCTGGCCTCAGCCACCATTGCTTTGACGTCTTGCCCCAGCACCTCGGTAGACACTGGGCCGGGAACAATAGCACAAATCTGCTGGACCAACTGTCGGTAATCAACTTTGCCTTCCCTGGACACAAGGCTAGGGTTCGTAGTCACCCCCGTGACCACCCCCAACCTGACTCCATGGCGAATATGCTCTATGTTGGCAGTATCTAAAAATATCCTCATCTTCTCAATTCAACGGTAGACTTGTCTGAGCACCTTCAATAAGCGTTTGTTCGGCTGCCCCAATGAATCCCACGAATAGCGGATGAGGAGAATCGGGGCGAGATTTGAACTCAGGGTGGAATTGGCAGGCAAGCATCCAAGGATGATCTCGTAATTCAGTAATCTCCACTAACCTTCCATCGGGGGACGACCCGGAGGCTACCATACCCGCTTCTTCCAACGGCTGC
>CAYGWI010000016.1:0-13530 GCA_964353715.1 uncultured Dehalococcoidales bacterium
CGACAGTCCCTTCTATGCCCAGACCGCATTCGAGCCCGGCCGAGACTTCAGAAACGTCTTCTTTGAAGCGCTTCAGACTGGCGACCCGGGAGTCACAAACAACTTTGTTTTGGCGCAATATCTTGACCTGGGCATCCCTCGATACTCTTCCCTCGAGGACATGAACTCCGGCTATTTTTCCCAGCTTACTGCGAGGGAAGACAGCTCTTACTTCAGCGCGCCCGCTGAGCACCTCAGCATAAGTTGGCTCGAGCATCCCCTTCAACGTCCTATCCACGTCTTCTATCAGCTTGTAGATTATATCGTAGTGGTGGATACCTACCCCCTCCACATCGGCCAACTGTGTTGTTCCAGGTGAGGTCGGAGTATTGAAACCGATGATAGTGCCCTTTGAGGCTGAAGCCAGAAGCACATCGCTCTCAGTGATGCTCCCGCTAGCGGCATGGATGATTCTAGTTTTTGTCTTCTCTGTGCCCAATCTTTCTATAGAAGTCCTTATGGGTT
Source organism: uncultured Dehalococcoidales bacterium (assembly GCA_964353715.1). Classification (GTDB taxonomy): domain Bacteria; phylum Chloroflexota; class Dehalococcoidia; order GIF9; family AB-539-J10; genus RBG-13-51-36. Next base: position 505 of record CAYGWI010000016.1, read on the forward strand.
CAATGCTGCCCTCGACATCTGTCTTCAGAACTATGTTGAGTTCTTTTATTTGCCCGTGACTTATTTGGCTGGAAAGGACACTTAGACTCAAGGTAGGGCGCGGCCTGGCATATCCTTGTCTTTCAGCGGTGCTTCGGGCTTCACGCTCATCGGTAAGCACGACAAAAAGGTCTCCTGATTTTGCCACCTCGTTTAAGCCGAGGACTTCCACCGGAGTGGAGGGTTCAGCCTTGTGGACCTGCTTTCCTGCATCATCAAACATGGCTTTTATTTTTCCACAGGCGCTGCCGGCTACCGCAATATCGCCTCGTTTGAGGGTGCCTTTCTGGACAAGAAGGGTAGCCAGAGGGCCTTTAGTTTTGTCCAGCCTGGCCTCAATGACTACCCCTTCTGCGGCGCTATCAGGATCAGCTTTCAGTTCTAGTATGTCAGCAACCAAGAATAGGTTTTCCAATAGATCCGATGTTCCTTTTCCCTGCTTGGCTGATATGGGTACACAAACGGTATCGCCACCCCACTCCTCAATAACCAGACCCAGATCGGCAAGCTGCTGTTTTACACGCTCGGGATTAGCATCCGGCTTATCAATCTTATTGAGTGCCACTACTATGGGCACTTTGGCGGCCTTAGCGTGGTTTATAGCTTCTACAGTCTGGGGCATGACGCCGTCATCAGCGGCAACCACCAGAGTTACAATATCAGTTACCTGGGCCCCGCGGGCTCTCATGGCTGTAAAAGCCTCATGTCCTGGTGTATCCAGGAAGGTGATTTTGCGTCCATCCACCACGGCCTGGTAGGCACCGATATGTTGGGTAATTGCTCCCGCCTCACGAGCAGCCACGTTGGTCTTTCTAATGACATCTAGAAGGGTGGTTTTGCCATGGTCAACATGGCCCATGACAGTAACCACCGGAGGGCGGACTGACAGCTTGGCTTTGCTTTTGACTTTGCCTTTCCCTTTCCCTTTCCCTTTCCCTTTCACTCTTTCCTGTCGGGTAGATGCAGCTTTACGCTCTTTTGCTGCTTTAGCATCGTATCCAAGGTCTGCAGCCGTTGTGCGTGCAGTATCAAAATCAATGATCTCGTTAACGCTGGCCATGATGCCTTTGCGCATGAGTTGTTTGATTACTCTTGCAGGCTCTACTTTTAACAAGTCCGCCAGCTGTCTTACAGTTATAGAAGGTGGAAGCTCAACTTGCGGTAGGCCTTTTTTCAATCCCGGTTTGGCATCATCCAAGTTTAGCTTCCCTCCAGGTTATGAATGTACTCACGTAAGGTTTGTCTATTATCATCACGAAGTCTTGTTCGTAGAGCATAATCCAGTCGATTCTTCTTCAGAGCCAACTCCCAGCAGGTCCTTCTTGGACATAGGTAAGCGCCTCTGCCTGGCTTCTTTCCAAATACATCTATCTCAGCAATGCCGTTCTCTGTACTCACCAAGCGAATCAAGTTCTTCTTCTCCTTGACCTGCCGACAAGCTATGCAAGTACGCTGAGGTAGACTCTTACTCTTCGCTCTCATCATCGATGAGGTGCTCATCTTGCTTTTTGTGCTTTAACACCTTTCCCTTCTTTTTACCTTTGGCTTCGTTTTTCGCCGTATCTGGCGCTTTTGCTTTCGGTGCCCCCACCAGGATATCTTCAGCAAAACGAATGTGTTTCTTTGCGGGCTTCTCAGGTGGGGCCTCTGAAATGCCTGGAATTCCAGCTGGCTCTGCCACGCCAATCTCTTCACCCGCCGCCTCTTTGACCGGTTCTCGTGCTGCAACTTTGCGGGCAGTGACTTTTGCCGGCTTTTCCGGCTCTTGCGTAACGGTCCTTTCCGCCTCAATGGCGGAGACGCTCTTGATGTCTATTCTCCAGCCTGTGATCTTGGCAGCCAGTCGGGCGTTCTGTCCTTCTTTGCCTATAGCTAAGGAAAGTTGCTTGTCGGGCACGACCACAGTGGCTGTATTTGTTTGCTCATCGGTCTTAATGTCTGCCACTTGGGCTGGGCTAAGGGCGTTAGCAATGAACACCCTCGGATCTGGATGCCACTGAACTACGTCTATCTTCTCGCCATTTAGTTCATTAATAATACTTTGGAGCCTTATGCCTCGAGGGCCGAGGCAGGAACCCACGGGGTCGACGTTCTCTTGCATGGTTGCCACTGCCACTTTGGTTCGACGTCCAGCCTCGCGGGCCAGTGCTTTCACTTCCACAACCCCGTTATGGACCTCAGGGATTTCCAACTCAAACAGGCCACGAATCAGGTTGGGATGAGAGCGAGAGACTATTATCTGGGGCTCTTTGTCCCTCTGGGACATCTCGACAAGATAGAATTTGAGTCGCTGCCCTCTATAGTAGTGTTCGCTAGGAACCTGCTCAGCGGCAGGAAGTATCGCCTCTATTCTATTTAACCTGACATAAACTCGCTTGGGTTCGGTGAACTGGATTGTTCCGCTGACAACCTTTCCTTCCCTATCGGTGAACTCTTCGTAAACAATACGGTGTTCCGCCTCGCGCAATCGCTGCAGAACGACTTGTTTTGCTGCTTGAACGGCAATACGACCAATATTCTGGGGCGTGCATTCTATATTTATTACATCGCCAAGTTGTGCTGTAGCGCGCAGGTTTCGGGCTTCTTTGATCGAGATCTCGCGATTTGGATTGGTAACTGATTCAACTGTAGCCTTCTGAACATAGAAATTGATTGCGCCGCTTTCGGGGTCAACCTTTACGGCAACATCTTGTTCCAGAACTGACATGCTTTTCTTGTATGCTGAAGCCAGTGCTGATTCCAAGGCAGACAAGACTATTTCTTTAGGCAAGTTTCTCTCAGCCGAAAGCTGAGTAATCGCAGCCTTAAGCTCTGTTTTCATCTTCCCATTCCTCTTCAGTTTCTTTCATGTAGTAAAAAGGTGGGTACCCCCCACCTTAAATCGTATTTGTTTATCGTAATTTATCACATTTAGGCCGAAAATGCAAAAGATCGTCCAAATGGCTTATAATGGGCAATTAGTCACTCTGGGAGAACATATGTTAGCTTTGGAAGGCGTGAAGATTCTGGACTTATCGATGTTGGTTCCGGGCGCATTCTGCACCATGCTGTTGGGAGACCTGGGTGCTGATGTGCTCAAGATTGAGGCGCCGGGAGCGAATGAATTCAGGGATTCATCGAGAGCCCTTCCAAAGGAAGGCCAACGAAAGGCAGCAGCTTATTATGCTCTTGACCGGAATAAGAAGAGCATCGTGGTTAACCTGAAATCGGAGGCGGGACGGGAAATATTCTACCGCCTTTCTCAGCATGCAGATGTTATTGTGGAAGGTTTTAGACCCGGGGTAGTCAAGCGCTTGAAGATAGACTACGAAACCATAAGCAAGCTGAATTCCAAGATCATCTACTGCTCCCTTAGCGGCTATGGCCAGGATGGGCCGTATCATGCCTTTCCCGGGCATGATGTCAATTACATAGCTATGGCTGGCGTCCTGGGCCTAATTGGGTCCGATGAAGGGCTTCCAGCTATACCATTGAATCTGGTTGCCGACTTTGCGGGGGCGGCGCTATATGGGGCTTTGGGTATTTCGGTGGCCTTGGTGGCTAGAAACAAGACGGGCAAGGGGCAGTATGTGGATGTAGCCTACATGGATGGAGCCATATCGCTAATGACCTGGTTCAATTGTGGTTATCTTTTCGACGGGTCAACATTGAAGAGGGGTGAATCATGGCTTCATGGTGCATATCCGTACTACGGAGTGTATGAAACCAAGGACGGTAAATATATTACTATCGGCTGCCTCGAGCCACATTTTTGGGAGAACCTGTGCCGCCTTCTGGGCAAAGAAGAATTTATCCCATATGGCTTCGCTCTGGAACACACTTTTCACAAGCCGGAGGGCGAAAAATGGGATGAAATCCACTCTTCCCTACAGCAAGTTTTCCTGACCAAAACAAGGGACGAATGGTTTGAGTTGCTGATTCGTAATGACGTGCCGGCCGGCAAGGTTTATACACCGGACGAGGTTTTTGGTGATCCACAGGTGCTTCATCGCCAAATGGTAGTAGAGGTGGAACACCCGACCTTGGGCAAGATCAAACAAATTGGCATAGCTCCCAAGCTCTCGGGCACACCGGGCAAGGTGAGAAGTCTGTCCCCGCTTCGTGGGGAACACACTGATGAAATACTGCAGGGGCTGGGCTATGAGCAAGAAGAGATCAAAAATCTACGCCGTGAAGGCGTTGTATATTGAAGGAGTCAGAATGGCTGAAGAATGTATTTTTTGTCGAATTATTGCCGGTCAGATACCTGCCGACATAGTCTATCAAGATGAAGATTTTCTTGCTTTCAGGGATATCATGCCCAGAGCACCTACACACGTGCTCATCATACCCAGGATCCATATCACGTCTGTGGCTGAACTTACTGACGGGCAACAGAAATTGGCCGGACGCCTCATAATCATAGCTAAGAATCTGGCCAGGAAACAAGGAATAGCCGGGAAAGGTTATCGGCTGGTTATAAATTGTGGTCCTGAAGGCGGACAGGTGGTGCCTCATCTTCACCTTCATCTTCTCGGCGGCAGGCAGATGGACGCCAGGCTCGGCTAGATTGCTCCACGATTTTCGTGGGGATCGGGTTGATCCAGCTGGGCCGGCTCAAAGATTACAGAGACCCCAGCTTGTCTATTAATTCCTCTACAGCTTCGTCTGGAGTAGATGCTCCGGCAGTAACGCCGATGCGACGCTTGCCGGCGAGCCAGGAACCTTTGATTTCGTCGGCTGTCTCTACGGAATGAGTTTCCACCAGAGGAGAACATATTTCAACAAGGTGTCGGGTATTGGCACTGTTGCTTCCACCTATGACTATCATGAGTTGACTCTTGCCGGCTAATTCCTGGGCAGCTTCTTGCTGGCCCTGTGTCACTTGACATAAAGTATTAATGAAACGAATTTCCTCAGTTCTGGGTCCCACCGCTCCCATAATCTGTCTGACAAACCTGATAAGGGCGGACCGGGTTTGGGTTGTCTGGGAGATAATGCCTAAGCGTGATGATGATTTTGCCGTCCTGCCTATTTGCCTGACGTTGAGGGCAGCTATGCCTTTGTCTCCTGCCCAACCTAGCAATCCTTTGACCTCAGAGTGCTCTGTGTCACCGAATATGATGACGTCAAAACCAGCCTCGGCTAGTTCCCTGGCTGCGTTTTGGGCTTTACGGACTATGGGACACGTGGTGTCGATGATACGGATGCGGCGGGCTTTAATCTCAGATAATACCGCCGGGCTTGTACCGTGGGTAGTGATAGCCAGGATTTTGCCCTGGGCCTGGTCGAGATGACTTATGGGTTTCGCTCCTAGGTCGGCCAGTGCCTGCACCAGCAGGCGGTTGTGTGCTACGGGTCCCAGTGTTTCTATTTCTCCGTACTTACTGGCTGCCTTCTTCAACAGGTTGATGGCCCGTCTGACGCCAAAGCATAGGCCCAGCTTCTCAGCCTTCTCAATCTCCACGTTTTTCATAGGCGCCTTGATATTCGGGCGGCAACAGAGCAGCGATTTCCCCCATCAGTTGCGTGGTCAATGACTGCATTTGTGATTTACTGATCCTGTTGTTGGTTGGAGGTAGCTTGAATGGCTTGCCAATCTTGACGACTACACGGGGGCGTTTCCATAGCCAGCTTATGCCATGAATCTTGTCTGTGCCGACGACGCCCACAGGAAGAACAGGGACATCTGTTTTTGAGGCTATAAACGCGGCCCCCGGTTTGCCTTTTCTGAGCTTGCCATCGTGGCTTCTGCCCCCCTCCGGAAACATGCCCAGGATTAGTCCTTCGTCCAATGCCTTCCTGGCGCTCTCAAGTACCTTCTGTTTCTCTCTGATCTTACCGTCACGTTGTAGGGACAAAGAGCCGGCCCAGCGGAGCCAGAGTCTTAGGAACAGCGAACGAAAGAGCTCCTCTTTGGCTACGAAGGTAATCCATCGCGGGAGAGCAAATACGAGAAAAATTATATCGAGGACATGCACATGGTTGGCCGCCAAAATAAGCGGGCCAGTTAATGGTAAGTTTTCTCTTCCCTCGGCTTTCCAGGTGAAACATATGTTGAGTAGAGGTCTGAATATGGCCAAGACAATCTTCTGAGAGAGGGTCATGGGTTTGCCGCCACGGTATGTATTCTGTCTACAACTTGCTCAAGACTGAGGTCTTCTGTATTGATGATTACGGCGTCCTCTGCCGGTTTCAGCGGCGAGATGGTTCTGTTGATATCCATCGTATCACGCTTTTTCAAATCGGCGAGGACGGTTTCCAGGCTCGAATTCTCTCCCCGTTTCACTAACTCCCTGTGGCGGCGCTTCGCTCTCTCTTCCGTGGAGGCGGTGAGAAAAATCTTCAGTTCCGCCCAGGGCAAGACCACCGTGCCGATGTCTCTGCCGGCCATGATTACCTTTCCTCGCTGAGCTAACTTGCGCTGCTGTGATACCATTATCTGGCGTACTTCCGCTACTTTTGCTATCAGGGCGACCAGTCCCTCTATTTCAGGGCGGAGTAACTTGGATGAGACATCTTCCCCATCAATGAAGACTGAGAGGGCGCCTTGTGTCGAGGGCACGAAATCGAATTCAGTCGTAGTGGCTAGCTCACAAAGCTTTTCTTTGTCCTCCGGTGAAATACCTGATTTGAGCACCTTCCAGGTGAATGCCCTGTAAATCATGCCGGTATCGAAGAAAACGTAACCTAATCTTTTTCCTAGCAGTGAGCCGACACTACTCTTGCCGACTGCCACAGGGCCATCTATGGCAATTAGTTGTGGTTTCAAGTTGTCCTCAATAATATCATTCTGAGCTAGCCTATCACAAGCTTCTGGGTCCGGCTCGATGCCGTTTTCCGGTCAAGTCCTGGAAGGAGTCGATAATGCCTCAAACATCCTTGACGTGATTATATCGGAAAACCGCTTGAATGAAGAGATGCAACAGACTGATGTGCCTTGGAGGCAGCTCCGTGGCTCAAGGGGTTGCCTTGGTTGCGAATTCCGTTCTAAAATAGCATTCTTCGCAAAGAGTTTGACTCGCGAGGAGGACTTCATATGGGCAGAGTCACCGACCGGTTGAAGGAACTGAAGGACAGAGAGAAAAAACTAAAAGCCCTGGGCGGTCCAGAGCGGGTGGAGAAGCAGCACAAATCAGGCAAGCTGACCGCTCGGGAAAGACTCGACCTGCTTTTTGAGTCTGGCAGCTTTCACGAGCTCGATTTGTTTGTTCAGCATCGGGCCACGCTCTTCGGCATGGATAAGGTTGTCGTCCCTGCAGAGGGAGTCGTTACCGGATACGGGATGGTGAACGGTCGCCTTGTATGTGCTTTTTCCCAGGACTTCACCTCTATGGGAGGCACACTGGGCGAGATGCATGCCAAAAAGATATGCAAGGTAATGGATTTAGCCATGAAGTGCGGTGTTCCCATAGTCGGCCTTAATGACTCCGGAGGGGCCCGGATTCAGGAAGGTGTTGATGCCCTTTCAGGCTACGGGCAGATATTCTTCCGCAATTCCGCAGCCTCGGGGGTTATTCCCCAGCTCTCAGCGATCATGGGGCCTACTGCCGGAGGGGCAGTCTATTCACCTGCCATGACCGATTGGGTGTTCATGGCAAAGGGGACAAGCTACATGCACATCACCGGCCCGGCCGTTATCAAACAGGTCACCGGAGAGGAAATCACTTCCGAAGAGCTGGGCGGCGCCATGACTCATGCCGGTAAAAGCGGCGTGTGCCATTTTGCCTGCGATGGCGATGCCCAGGCTATCGAACTCATAAAGAAACTCCTGGGTTACCTGCCTTCCAGTAACAAAGAGGATCCCCCTTCGATTAAGCCCACCGATGACCCGGATCGTGCCGACCCTGCCCTCGACACCATAGTCCCGGACGAGCCCAACAAGGTTTACAATATGAGGGACGTTATCACATCCATCGTGGACAACGGCGAGATACTTGAGCCCCATTTTCATTATGCCCAGAACGCCATTATTTGCTTTGCCCGGTTTAATGGCAGACCGGTGGGCATTATCGCTAATCAACCGATGCACCTTGCCGGCTGTCTTGACGTCAATGCCGCGGACAAAATCACCCGGTTTATCAGGTTCTGCGATGCCTTCAACATTCCGCTGCTTACTATTGCCGACGTCCCCGGTTACTTGCCGGGGAAAGACCAGGAGTGGCTGGGCATAATAAGGCACGGAGCAAAAATCCTGTGGGCTTACTCCGAGGCCACGGTTCCCAAGATCACTCTGGTCATTCGCAAGGACTACGGTGGCTCATACTTGGCCATGTGCAGCCGGGACCTGGGCGCTGATTTTGTTTTCGCCTGGCCCACAGCGGAGATCGCAGTGATGGGAGCTGAAGGGGCTACGCCCATTATCTTTCGCAAGGAAATAGATGCCGCTCTGGACCCTAAAGCCAAGGAGCAGGAAAAGATCAGGGAATATCGTGACCTGCTATATAATCCTTACATTGCCGCCTCACGGGGATATGTTGACGAGGTTATTGCGCCCCATGAGAGCCGCCCCAAGATAATCAAGGCTTTGGAGATTCTCTCGACTAAGCGAGAGACGAGACCTCAGAAGAAGCATGGGAATATTCCCGTGTAAAGGGGTTTAGTAAGAAATCAATAACTGCTAATGGTGAGGTTTGCTATCCCGAAGCTCTAAGTAAGACGGAGATCTCAGCGAACGCTCTGGATCTCTGGCTGAGTCTGCCCTGGGCGGATTAGATTCTTCGCCCCGGCAAGTCGGGGCTCAGAATGACAAAGAGCGAAGGGCTCAGAGCATCAGACAGCAACAGGCTCGTAGTGGCGGAAAGGAGATAATTTGTGAGCGCACTAAGAAAGGGTCCCATCTCGGCCAAGGACTTGACCGCAGACAAGGTGAAGATGAGGCCGCAAGCTAGAAACCCGGTCAAGATTTGTGATACTACCTTTCGTGACGGCCATCAGTCCACGTTTGCTACCAGGATGCGGACTGAGGACATGGAGTGGATGGCCTCCGAAATGAACAAATGCGGGTTCTATTCCATGGAGGTCTGGGGTGGGGCGACATTCGACGTAGCCCATCGCTTTCTGGGTGAAGACCCCTGGGACAGGCCCCGCAAGTTGAAGAAACTCATGCCCGATACTCGACTGCAGATGCTTTTGCGCGGGCAGAATCTGGTGGGTTATCGCCACTATCCTGACGATCTGGTTGATGCCTTTGTAGAGCAGGCTGCCGAGGTGGGCATTGACATCTTCCGTGTTTTCGACGCTGTGAATGACGAGCGCAATCACGAACGTGCTGCCAGGGCAATTAAGAAATATGGCAAGCACTACCAGGGAGCCATATGTTACGCGCTCACTCAGCCCAGGATGGGCGGGCCGATCTATGATCTGGAATACTTCGTTAAGAAAGCTCTCATCCTCCAGAGCATGGGTGCTGATTCCATATGTATTAAAGACCAGGCCGGGCTTGTCTCCCCTTATGACGCCTATGACCTGATCAAGGCCCTTAAGGAGAACTTGAAGGTACCCGTCAACCTGCATACCCACTACACTACCGGGCAGGGGGCCATGTCTCTGCTGAAAGCCATTGAGGCCGGTGTAGACATTATTGACACTGCCCTGTCTCCCTTTGCTTTACGCTCCTCAGAGGCAGCTATCGAGCCCCTGGTGGTTGCTCTGTATGGCACAAACAGGGACACCGGGCTCGATATTGAGCAACTGTTCAAGTGTGGCCAGATGCTGGAAAAGATCGCGCCCAAATACAGAGATTTCCTGGATACATCGGCGATGTCGATCATCGATACCGGAGCCCTGGTGCATCAAATTCCCGGCGGCATGACCACCAACCTGGTGGCGCAGCTCAAACAGATGGACGCTCTGGACAGGCTGGCTGAGGTGCGGCAGGAGACTGCCAGGGTCAGGGCGGAACTTGGTTATCCGCCTTTGGTTACACCTACGAGCCAGATTGTTGGCGCCCAGGCAGTACAGAACGTCCTGATAGGGCGCTACAAGCTTGTCTCCAGGGAGGCAAGGGAATATATATCCGGGGGTTATGGCAAGCCACCGGCTCAAATTGACCCTGCCATCCAGAAGGCTATTCTCAAAGATAAGGAGCCCATCACCTGCCGGCCTGCGGACCTGCTCGCACCGGAATTAGAAAAAGCTAAAGAGGAATCGAAGGAATTTGCCAGGAATATTCAGGACGTCCTCACTTATGCTCTCTTCCCTGCTACCGGTGCACGCTTCCTGAAATATAAGTATGGTATAGACAAAACCATCCCGGACGAATGGAAGCCGCCCTATGCTCCTAAGACCCTCGAGGAAGTCAAGAAGGAGGACGAGCTTATCGCTCAGGTTAAGGCTGGCAAGCTGAAGGGAGCTTAGAGAAGAGGCGACCTCCGAATAGGAGCAGGCTGGGAACTTCAGTTTTTTCCTCGGAGATGATAAAGTAGATATTAGGACTCTTTAGAGTTTTCTTTTCTTCATGAGATTCACGGGACCCTGACAAAGCCAATTGAAAAGAAGGGAGAAAAGGCAGAAGCCCTGTTCGGGACGGACACTGGTCTGACTACGTCAAAGATAACAGGGCCAGAAAGGCATTGTCATTGCCAGGAGCCTGGTGACGAAGCAATCCCGGAGATTGCTACGCTCCCGCCGGCCAATCCTCGGCGGGCAGGTCGCTGGCAATGACACTAGACGGCAAGAAAGATGAGAGAAATCAAAGCCAGTGATACAACAAACACCATAGCCCGTTTATTTGAGCATTCCTGCCATTATTTGCCCCCGGATGTCATAGCTGCACTGAAGCAAGCCAGAGAAAAAGAGCAGTCTCCTGTTTGCCGTGATGTGCTGGATAGAATTCTGGAGAACGCCACCATCGCCGGCAAGGAGCAAATTCCTCTTTGTCAGGACACCGGCGCCGCTGTGGTCCTGCTCGAGCTGGGCCAGGAGGTGCACGTAACTGGAGGCGACCTTTACACCGCAGTCAATGAAGGGGTGCGTCAGGGGTACGATAAGGGCTATCTACGTAAGTCCATAGCAACCGGGCCCTGCTTTGCCAGGGTGAACACCAGGGACAACACGCCGGCCATGATTCACACCGATATTGTTCCCGGAGACAGGCTGAAAATCAGTGTTTTGCCCAAGGGAGGCGGCTCGGAAAATTGTTCCCGCCTGACTGCCCTATCTCCATCCCAGGGGAGCAAAGGGGTCATGGACTTTGTCGTCAACCTGGTTAGCGAGGTCGGCAGCAATCCCTGTCCACCGGTCATCATCGGTGTCGGCATCGGTGGGACGACGGACAAGACCATGTTTATAGCCAAGAAGGCTCTCTTGCGCAAAGTCGGCGAGCCCAGTCCCGACCCCGAGGTTGCCTATTTGGAGAGGGAAATTCTGGAAAAGGTCAATAACCTGGGCATCGGCGCTATGGGCTACGGCGGCACGGTAACCGCCTTAGCAGTCCACGTGGAAACATTCCCCTGCCACATTGCCAGCATGCCGGTAGCAGTCAATATGCAGTGCTGGTGTGCCCGCCATGAGGAAGCGCTCCTGTAAAGCAGTTGAAAGATGACTAAGAAGGCATCTGTGACCGTTTCACCCAAACGGCTACGCGGGGAGTTCGTAAAGAAAATCAGGGAACTGAGCGGACAGAACCTTCAGTTATGCTACCAGTGTGGGATGTGTACCGGAAATTGCCCCGCGGCTGCCAATATGGACTTCTCCCCGCGCCGTATTATTGAACTGGCACGGTTAGGGCTCGAGGAGGATATTGCCAGTTCCAGGACTGTCTGGGTTTGTGCCTCCTGTCTTAATTGCGACGTCAATTGTCCTAGAGGAGTCAATATTTCCAGGATAATGGAGGCGATAAGGCTGCTCACCCTGAGGAAGAACATTGACCGCATACGCCCCGAAGATGTCCCGCCTCAGGAACGCTCCGAGCTTCCCCAAATAGCTATGGTCAGCGGCTTGAGGAAGTTTACCGGCTAGAGAAATAGAAAATGAGCTTAGCCTATTACCCCGGCTGCACTTTGAAAACCAGGGCCAGGAATCTGGAGCAGCCGGCTGTGGCTTCGATGGAGGCCTTAGGGTTAAAGCTGGATGAGGTCCCCAGATGGAACTGCTGCGGCGCGGTCTATTCTCTGGCTGACGACGACTTGATCCACCAGGTAGCCCCTGTCCGCAACCTCATCCGTGTGAAGAAACAGGGAGAGACGAAGCTGGTTACTCTCTGCGCTTTCTGCCTTAATACCCTGAAGAGGGCTAATCTTCTGATGAAAGAAGAGGTGGAAAAGAGGGACACCCTTAATGACTTCATAGATGAAGGGATAGATTATAGTGGGGAAGTAGAGGTGGTTCATCTTCTGGAGGTATTGAGAGACGATATAGGATGGCAAGCTCTTTCGCAGAAGGTAAAGCTCCCTCTCCAGGGATTAAAAGCAGCCTCCTATTACGGCTGCACTCTGCTTCGCCCCCGCGAAATAGCTATAGACGATGTGGAGAACCCTACCATCCTGGGGGACTTTCTCAAGGCTCTGGGGGCCAGTCCCGTTGACTTTCCCGAGTCCACCAGGTGCTGTGGTTCTTATCAAGTAGTAAGCAGGCCCGATGATATTGCTGAATATGCGCGGCCTATCTTGAATTCGGCATTGAGGAATGGAGCGGAAGCCCTGGTCCTCACCTGCCCTTTGTGCGATTATAATCTGGACCGGGGGCAGAAAGAGTTGATTAAGAAAGGTAGCGGATTCAAAGAAATGCCGTTGTTCTATTTCACGCAGCTTCTGGCTCTCGCCCTGGGGCTCGGTCCTCAGGTGTGTCATTTTGAGCTAAATCACGGCAGCCCGGAATCGCTTCTCAGGGAAAAGAACCTGCTTTCTCAAAGTAGAAGCCTACAACCGATTGGGGGTTAAGAATGAGCGCCAATTGTTTTTCTTGTCATTCTGAGCGAAGCGAAGAATCTTGCTCTGCCCGGGGCGACATTCGGGCTTACTGAACGATTACGAATTCTCGACCGACTGGGGGTTAACAATGAGTGCT
>CAYGWI010000017.1:0-13290 GCA_964353715.1 uncultured Dehalococcoidales bacterium
TTACAAATCATGCTCTGGTGCTTTGCCAGATAGCTCAGCAACCACGGATTACTATTAGGGAGATCTCTCTGACAATAGGCATTACTGAGAAGTCGATACACAAGATAATCACCGACCTCGAAACTGATGGCTATGTTACCAAGATCAGAGAGGGCAGACGACTCAGATATCGAATCAATCCGAATTTGTACCTCCCCGATGAAATGTTGCAGGACAAAGCTGTCGGTGACTTCCTGGAGGTACTTGGCTGGAGAAGACGCCGCAGGCAAATACAGAAGAGAGAGTTGGTTGCTGTCGGCGACAAAGCAGAACTTTAGCGAAGCTGCACTGACTAGCGAGTCCGTCATTAACAAGGCCAGGGTCATAATCTCAGACATTGGGTAGAACTAGTCTTCATTTGATGCCTTAGTGAAACCTCTTTCTGTCATCGTGAGGAGCAGTAGCGATGAAGCAATCTCCAGGTGAGGCTCTTCAGTCCAATTATGGCAGGCCCCTGCTTCGCAATGACGTGAATGGCTAGCGCACCTTCCCTCGGGCGAGTGAGGCAAATATACCGCCGAAGCAGAGAATAGCAAAGATTATGAACGATGCCCGCATGCTTTCTTGGAAAGCTGGATATTTGTCCGGTGTAATTTGAACGTTTCCTATGTATAGGGCAAACATCAGCATGGCGACTCCCATACTGAGGACCATGCCAACCCCTCGCATCGTTCCCAGCGTTGCTGAGGCTACCCCGTAAGCTGTCTTTGGCGCAGAACTCATAACCGCATTGGTATTAGGAGATGAGAAGAAAGCAAAGCCAAAACCCATTAGAATCAAATTGCCTACAATTAGCCCTAACGGAGTCTCTTTGTCTAGAAAAATGAAGATGATAAGCCCGACAGTGGTCAACGCCATTCCTGCTGAGGCAATTAGCCTTGGTTCAATCTTGTCCGAAAGCCTGCCGGCCAGCGGTGAAAACATAGCCTGTATGGCGGGCATGGCGACCAGGATCAAGCCGGCACTTTGAGGGTTGAATCCCTTCAGATACTGCAAATAAAGACTTATGAGGAAAGATATCGCCATTGTGGCGCTGTAATTGATCAACGCTGCCAGGTTGGAAAAAGTAAAGGTTTTGTTGTTTTTAAAGAGGCTTATGTCCAGGACCGGGCTTCTTGTTCTCATTTCCCACCTGATGAACGCCGAAAGACCTAGGATGCCTCCAAGAATCAACCAAACACCGGATATGGCTGGCAGGAGAGTAAAACCGTATATTAGGGCGACAAGCGCAAGGGTATAGACTACGGAGCCGGCAAAATCAAACTTCTCTCCTTTTGCCCCCGTCCACTCACCTTTTAGCTTCCATAAAGCGACGCCGACAACCACACAGCCCAGGAGCGCACTCAGGAAGAAGATGCTCCTCCAGCCAAGGTGCTGTGTCAGGACCCCGCCCAGAATCGGACCCAGGGAAAGGCCCATATACACTGCCGCGACATTTATTCCCAGGACTTTCCCCCTCTCATTAGCGGGGAATACCGTAATAAGGAGTGCTGCTGCGGTTCCGACAACCATGGCACCGCCAATTCCCTGAAAGACCCGGCAGGAAATAAGCATAGCGGCGGAGTTTGCCATTCCCGAAAGGAGGGATGAGAGCGTGATGATAACTGTGCCATAGATGAGAATCTTCTTCCTGCCGTATATGTCTGCTATTCTGCCGAAGGGAACGAGAAGGCTTGCCGAAGACAGACCGAGGGCAGTAGCAATCCAGCCTAACATGACTGCATCCAATGATAGCTCTTTCCCGATTGAAGGAAGAGCAATATTCACAGTGGAGCCCATAAAAGGGAAAATGAAGGAGGTTATCGTGGCGACAAGAAGTACCGCTCGTTTGCTGGTACCATTGCCCGCAGGGTCGTTCATAACCAGCCAGTTTAACTCATTTACTGAGAACTCTTCTACTCTTGATTGACAGATAGCTCACTAGTTAACAGTTGCTTTACCGGAAATATCGCTGTAAACTTCTGATTCCCCGTGGTTTCATACAGGGAACGTAGGAGAGCGCAAAAATGTTTTCAACAAAGGCCGGGGCTACCAAGCTACTGATCGGTGTAGTCGTCGGTTTAATAGTATTTAAAGTGGTAGTTGGCTTACTGACCCACAGCATCAGCATACTGGCCCAGGCAGCCGACAGCTTACTGGATTTGTTTGCTGGAATAATCACCTTCTCGGCAATTCGTTTTGCAGCTAAGCCAGCCGACGCCGAGCATCAGTATGGTCATGGTAAGGCAGAGGACATCGCCGGCGTTGGGCAGGCGACTCTCATCTTTATCGCCGGCGGACTGATAATCTATTCGGCAATAGACCGGATAATAACAAAACACTATGCCGTTGAACAACCCGAAGCTGGAATAGCTGTGATGGCGGTTTCCGTAGTGGCCAGTATCTTCCTATCTCGTCATCTATCAAAAGTTGCCAGGCGCACTGGCTCGGTAGCCTTGGAGGCTAACGCTCGCAATATTGCCACCGATGTCTACTCCACATCAGCAGTGCTGGTGGGGCTGGCAATACTACGATTCACCGAGCTCAATATCATTGACCCTATACTCGCTATCGCAGTTGCTGTTTACATCCTGAAGGTGGCTCTTGATACTATCCGTAAGCCGATATCCGGACTGCTCGATGAAAAGCTACCTCCTTCACAAGAGGCAGTTATCGAAGACAGCTTAAGGAAACACAGCCGCGCGGTGTCCGGCTACCATGCGTTACGGACACGTCGGGCTGGAAGCCAGAGCTATATAGACCTTCACCTGGTAATCGCCGGGGACATTAGCTTGGAGCAGGCTCATCAAATATGCGACGAGGTTGAGATCGAAATACAGGGCGCGCTCCGCGAGGCTAGCGTAATCATTCATGTTGAGCCGTGCGACTACGAATGTGAACAGTGCGCAGCAACCTGTTCAAAACGCCGAACTACCTAAAGAGGACAGCAGTTTGGCCATTTCAGGGTGGGTTCAGCAGTCAAGGCCCTGAGCACCCTGATTGCTGCAGCAGCCACCCACCGCCATAAACTATGGCGAAGCCAATCGCCAAGCAGATCAAGACTATGATTGGACCCCGGAGAAGGGATCTCTTTATCATGACAACCGGGCCTTAGCTTGACTGCTTGTGAGCCTTCTCGGACTTGGTTCTTTTGGATACAGCGTCTTTATATACTCTGGCCAGGCTCTTGCCATGCTGGGGAATCCTGGCCTTTTCCTTGGCTCGACGCCTTTCCCTTCGTTCCTGCTTGGTCTTCTTAGCAGCCTGGTCCTGGTTTGAAATGTGCTCGTTTACCACTTAATCTCGTATGAGCCGAGGATAAAATCGAGGTCATTTTGAAAAACCGAGAGTTTCTCTTGGGGGAAAAGGGTCTCATCTATATCAAGGAGCATTTTTGTTTCGCCCTGGGGCGAGCCCAGAATATGTACGCTGCCGAATTCCTTCTGGTTTCTCTCTTGTTCAGCCGGCGTTTTCAGTGCTAGCGTGGTACGCGACTGAGTATCACCACTGGGCAGAGCATATGTTTGCGACTCAGTTTCCACAACTATAATCCCGTGTTTCTGCAGCAGGCCTCGCACCTCATCGCAGAGCATGCCAGTACTTAAGCCCCGATAGGTCTTTTTGATCTGGATTGCCATTTTTTCTCCTGTCGAACATTATAGCATTTTCCCTTCTCAGTTTCTCTGGTCGTGTGACAGAAAGCGTTTCGTGATGTTGCTCTGACAAGTCCCGCCGAAATCGGGGCGACGAAGAATCTCAGAGATTCTTCGCTTCGCTCAGAATGACAAAGACACCTTACTAAACAACCTGGTATGATATAATTGGGAATCTGAGATGAAAAGAGAACTGATGCAAATCTTGGCCTGTCCCGTATGTAAAGGGGATTTGGAGCTTAAGATAGATGAGGAAAAAGGGGAGGAAATAGTCACGGGTTCTCTCTATTGTTCCAAGTGCAATTATTCTTACCCGATTGTGGATACTATTCCCAATTTGTTGCCGCCTGAACAGCAAGCCTGAATCAAAACCCTTCCGCGGAAGTCGTGCCTCTTTCCAGGAGCCTTGGCTAAATTCATCCAGATACGGATGGGGTTTGTCAGGGAGTATACGCGACGCCTGCGGTGGGTGATTCCCAGACTTCTACCCCCACCAATTTCACCGGAGACTTGGAAAAGTAGGTCCGGAGCACACCATATATAGTGGCAGCAATATTCTCGCTGGAGGGTCCAATCTTATCAAGAGGAGACACATCATTCAGACAGATATGGTCGAATCGAGCCAGGACTTCCCTGAGGTGCTGCTTTAGCTGTGCGAAATCGTAAGCCAGGCCAGTCTCATCGAGCTTGGTCGCTTCAAAACGAGCTACTACCTTGAAGCGGTGACCGTGCAGCTTTTCACATTTGCCATGATAGTCCGGGAGATAATGGGCAGCATCAAAATGCTCTTCCACAAATAGCTGATACATTAATGCCTCTCGTGTATATCACGTCCTGAACAGTATCCAGAATTCAAATACTAAACCGCTTAGCTCCTCTGGATTTTGGGCGTTTGATATTGTTTAGAGTTTAGAAATTGATATCTACCCTAGCCCTTCTTTTTTCTTCTTTTCCTTGTTCTGCTTGGGCTTTTTAACATTCTTTCTTCCCTTAGTTCCCATTGCTAGCCTCCTTTTTTGGTATCCTTTGCCATCCGCAGGTATTTATGTCATTTCATATGATACCATTTTCGCACCCCCTTTTGCCCTTTAACATCCTTAGCCAATTGAACAATGCTCTTGCCCAGCTCGGGATGAATCAAATCCGGGGCTATTTCCGCTAATGGCATAAGGACAAAAGCCCGGTCTTGCAGGCGGGGGTGCGGGATAGTCAAATTCTGAGTGCTCATAATCCTATCTTCATAGAAAAGAATATCTATGTCTATGATGCGGGGCGAGCTGCCAAAGCTGGGAACTCTGCCCATGCTGGTTTCGATGTCTTTAGCGAGATGGAGAAGCTCGCCGGGAGACAAATCGGTGGCGATGCGGCAGACCAGGTTGAGAAACAATGGCTGCTCCGTATAGCCTACTGGCTCGGTTTCGTAAACGGATGAGACTTTCTCAAGACTCACTTGTGCACAAAGCAATGTCAGAGCCTGCCAAAGGTTTTCTTCCCGCTCTCCCAGGTTTGAACCCAAACCAAGATAGACACTAGCCAATTCGCCTACACGCCTCTGACAATGGCATCGCTCATCTTACACACGCGTGCCATCTCCTTGACATTGTGTACCCGGACAATATTAATACCCTTGGCGATGCCGATGGCTACGGTGGCCGCTGTTCCTTCCAGTCGTTGGTCGCCGGGTGGGACGAATGCTACCTTATTCGACCTCTGTTCGGGAGCCAAATCGAGCACCCAGCCTATAAAGGACTTGCGTGAGCTACCCAAAAGGATAGGCCTGCCCAGTATCCTGAGTTCCTCCAGGCGCTGCAGGATCTCCAGATTCTGCTGCTGTGTCTTGCCGAAACCGATGCCCGGGTCTATGATGATATTCTCCCAGGGAACTCCTGCATTTAACGCTTGCTTGACGGCTCTTTTCAAATCGGAAATAACCGCAGGCATAATATCCTGACACTGAGAATCTCGCTGATTGCTCATCAAAACAATCGGCACACCTTTTTGAGCCGCTAACTCGGCCAGCCCGGCTTCTTTCTGCAGGCCCCAGATGTCATTTATCAGGTTGGCCCCGGCATTTAATGCCTGGCGGGCGACCTCCAGCTTATATGTATCCACACTCAGGGGTACCGATACCTCCTTAACCAGCTCTTCCACAACAGGAACTACCCGCCGCAGTTCTTCGTCGATGGAAACCGGGGTTGAGCCAGGACGAGTGGATTCTCCGCCGACGTCAATTAGGTCTGCTCCTTCAGAGGCTAATTGCTTTGCCTTCGCCACAGCTTCTTCAGCATCGGTTATTCCATCGCCAGAAAAAGAATCGGGGGAGACATTTACCACCCCCATGATGTAGGTGCGCCGGCCCCAGTGAAAAACGCTCCTGCCGCAGCGTGTGGAACCCAGATTGCCTGGTTTGTATTCGGTCACGTTGTTGATTATAGCAGAAGGAAGCGACTAAACCACCCAAGAAAATCTTGCGATTTCCTTGGGAACCCAGTTAATATAGAGCAGTTCTGGTCTTGCTGCCCAACCGTCGAGAATTCATTCAAGGCTTTTGACTTAACGGTCATTACAAGCTACCATATGAGCATGAGCACAGAGACTGTGCCTAAGCTAGCTCTTTTTCCTCTCTCCACCGAGGTAAATAAGCAAGGTCACCTCCTTGTTGGCGGGTGCGATGTTGTGGACCTGGCTGAAGAGTTCGGCACGCCGCTTTATCTTTTCGACGAATTCACCCTCCGCCATAAGTGCCGGGAATTCAAGGAAGAGTTCGGTAGGCATTATCCTGATACTCTGGTCATCTATGCCTCCAAGGCTGTTTTGACTAAGGCTCTGGCTGTCATATTCAAGGAAGAGGACTTGGGACTTGATGTCGTTTCCGGAGGAGAACTCAGCATCGCCCAGTCCGTGGATTTTCCTATGGACAAGGTCTACTTCCACGGCAACAACAAGGCGCCGGAAGAATTGAATCTGGCTCTGGACTTAGGAGTGGGCAGAATTGTGGTGGACAACTTCTATGAGCTTGAGTTGCTTAACAAGCTGGCCGGGAAGAGAGGAATGAACCAGAATATCCTGCTTCGCCTTACCCCGGGGATTGACCCCCACACTCACCAACATACTACTACCGGGACGATAGAGAGCAAATTCGGCTTTCCCATAGCTACCGGGCAGGCTGAAGAAGCGGTGAATCAGGCCTTGTCAGCCTCCAACCTTAACCTTCTGGGCTTGCACTTCCATCTTGGTTCCCCGGTGCCCGAGGTTCAGCCTTACGAGCTGGCTATAGAGCTTGTGCTTGGCTTTGCTCGGCAAATGAGTCAGAAATTCGACTTTAACCTTGGCGAATTCAGTATCGGCGGCGGTTTTGCCGTCCCCTATACTACTGACTCTGGAGTACCAACGATAGGCGAGTACGCCCGGACTGTAACTGGCAAGCTGAACCGCCTCGTTTCGGAATTAGGATTGAGTCGCCCGCGACTCATCATCGAGCCCGGAAGGGCGATTGTCGGCCAAGCCGGAGTGGCATTATATAAGGTCGGGGCGACTAAGGAGATACCGGGCATAAAGAAATATATCTGTGTAGACGGCGGCATAAATGACAATATCCGCCCGGCTCTCTACGGAGCTAGATATGAGGCTCTGGTGGCTAACAAAGCTTTGAAGGCAGCAGAAGAAGCGGTTACCATCGCCGGCAAGCTTTGTGAATCCGGGGATACCTTGGTCAGGGATGTCAATCTGGCTGCGGTCCGTCCCGGTGACATCATAGCCGTCCCAGTTTGCGGTGCTTATTCCATTCCCATGGCGAGCAATTATAATGCCATGCCCAGGCCGGCCATAGTCATGGTAAAGGAAGGGCGAGGACGTCTTATTCGGCGCCGGGAAACTTATCAGGACTTAATGAGGCTGGATTTAGCTTAACATGTGGCAAGTTGTTGGACAGGATAGAATTCTATCTTTGCTGGATTACGGCCTTAGGACCAATGCCATAGCCCACGCCTATCTTCTGGCGGGGCCGCGGCATGTGGGCAAAGGGACTTTAGCCATCAATCTAGCACAAGCCCTGAATTGTGACAGTCCGAAAGTGCCGTGTGGCGAATGCCGTTCCTGTCAGCGAATCCTGGACGGCAAGCACGCTGATGTCACACCTATTGGCCTGGATTCAAGGACGGAGATTGGCATCGATGATATTCGAGGTCTGCAGCGCTCAGCTAACCTGCCACCGTATGAAGGTAAGTGCAAAGTGTTTATCATCGATGAGGCGGAATATCTGTCTACCGAGGCGGCCAATTCCTTGCTCAAGATATTAGAAGAGCCACCGCAAAGGGTAGTGTGGCTTTTGTTGGCTGCTGAGGAGGAGCGCCTCTTACCGACAGTTGTTTCGCGGTGTCAGAGGCTGGAATTGAGGCCTGTGCCATCGGACAGCGTGCAAGAAGTGCTCGTCAATTCGCATAACGTTGATGCTGAAAAGGCGAAGCTTCTGAGTCAGTTGTGCCATGGTCGCCTGGGCTGGGCGTTGTCTGCTCTGGCAAACGACGATATACTAGAGCAGCGCTCTCAAAGGATAGCCAAATTAGTCACCTTATTAACTGCCGGCCTAGAGCAAAGATTTGCCTATGCCCAATATTTGGCCACCCGGTTTAGCCAGGACCGGAGAAGCGGGGCAGAAATAACGGAGATCTGGCTCGACTGGTGGCGTGATTTGATGCTCATCAAAGGTGGTTGCCGGGAGGCTATCATCAACGTGGATTATGAGACAGTTCTGGAAGAACAAGCCAAGGGGGTAAGTCTGGGCAAGATCAAAGAGTTTCTGACTAACCTTGGCTTGCTACAGGAGGCAATTCTTAAGAATGTTAATCCTCGTTTGGCGTTTGAGTGGCTGATGCTAAACTTGCCCAGATGGGAAAGTCCCCAGCAGCAAATGCGAAGTCCTGGACAACTCGAAAATTAGAATTCAAGATTTCGACGTAGATGGCTAACATAATTGGAGTTAAATTCCGTTCTAGAGGGAAATTGGTCTATTGCGATGCTGGTGAGATATCCGTGCGGGTGAACGACTATGTGGTGGTGGATACTGATCATGGTCCGGAGGTGGCTGAAGTCGTTACTCTTGAAGCACCGTCTCAACCGGGTGAGCAGCTAGTGAAGGTAGTGCGCAAAGCGGAGGCGAAGGATTTAGAGGAAGCTCGGCAGAACCTGGAACAGGAAGCCCTGATCAAGTGCCGTGAAATGGTCGCCGAACTCGGTCTAAAGATGAAGCCACTGGCGGCCCGCTATGATTCTGAGGCCGAGCGTCTGACCGTATTCTTCAGCGCTGAGGAGAGGGTGGACTTCCGAGACCTGGTTCGGAAATTGAGCCATGCCCTGGAAAGGCGCGTCGAGTTAAGGCAGGTGGGGGCAAGGGATGAGGCTAAGCTGTTGGGTTGCATGGGCAGGTGCGGCTATCCCTTGTGTTGCCAGAATTTTCTAACCAGCTTCGCCTCAGTATCTATCAAAATGGCCAAGGAGCAGAGCTTGGCCCTGAATCCTATGAAGATATCGGGCATCTGTGGAAGGCTGCTTTGCTGCCTGGCATATGAAAGCAAAGACTATGCAGCTATGAAAAAGAAGATGCCTCAACTGAAGCACGAAATATCGACACCCTGGGGCAAAGCCAAGGTGGTCGGCATTGACTTGTTCAAGGAGACCGTAACAGTACAATTGTTGGATAATGAAGCCGTTAAAGAAATAGCCCTCAGTGAACTGGTTCAGCCGGAGAAAGAGCCCGATAGGGAAGCCGATCAAACTTAGGGCAAATAGAGGTTGAGTCAATTCAGAGAGGGTAGATATTTCTGCCATTCACCATGGCTATTGAGAAGGTGGTAGGGAACATAGAAGCCATTGTTGCGGGGGGGATGTGGCTGGTGCAGCAATCTCATCCTTGCTTCATCCGGTGTACGTCCGCCTTTGTGCCTGTTGCAGGGAATACAGGCGCTCACCACATTGTCCCAGGAATGCTGCCCACCTCGCCGACGTGGAACAACGTGGTCTAAGGTAAGCTCCTTGGTCTGTCGGCCGCAATACTGGCAGGTGTATTGGTCACGGTTAAACACTTCGGACCTGCTTAGTTTCTTCTGATGCCGGGGACGGCTGACCATATAGACGAGCCGGATTACTGAAGGTATCTGAAATACGAAGCTAGCAGAATGAAGCTCACCTCTGTTATTCTCCACCACTTCGGCTTTGCCCCGAAACACCAGCACTATGGCGCGACGCGTGCGGCACAAGTTAAGGGGCTCATAACTCTGATTAAGCACTAAAACAGGAGAATTTACCATATTGCAACCCGCTTATTAAGTTCGCCCTGAGAATTCGGTTCGCTCCTCCTGACGTTTTGGCTATTTTATCAAGCCTAGCTGGCCGTTGCAATAATCTGGCACGTCGGCGGTTTGTGGCGTGAATGTGCAACTGTATGCGGGGAGACAAGTTTGAAGGCGGCCAGCATGTGGAAAAAGGACGCCAGGCTGAATTCTCAACAAGAGAGGGAATAGGGGCTAGACGTTCCGATACTGTGCTAAGATTTCAGCTGATGCCAGCCATATATTACATAATCCGCCCTATGAAGTATGAGGATATTCCTCAGGTAGCCCAAATTGACAGAGAAGCTTTCCCCGGTGAGTGGGTGTTTCGCTCTCAAGCAGCCTATAAGCAGGATCTCGCCAATCCGTCCGTCCGTTATGTAGTGGCTTGTCGGAAGAAAGATGTGGCGGAATCCGGGGGACAATTGATTCCGAAACTCCCTTGGTTCAAACGGCTCCTAAATTATGAGCGTCGTCTTAACGTGCCTGAGCATGTAGTTGGTTTCTCTGGCTTCTGGATGATGGTGGGGGAGGCGCACATTATAGCCATTGGTGTGAGAGACGGTTATCGTCAACTTGGCATAGGAGAAGGTCTGCTCATCGCAACCATTGAACTGGCACAGACTGTGAATGCCAATATAGTCACCTTGGAAGTGCGTGCCTCTAATATGATAGCTCAGGAACTTTACAGTAAGTATGGCTTCCGAGTGACAGGGAGGCGACTGAAGTATTATTCCAGCGATGGAGAGGACGCCATAATCATGAGCACGGATGGTATAACCTCTCCGCCATTTCAAGCATCTTTTCAGCGGTCGAGAGAAGACCATGCCCAGAGGCACCCTGAGCTTGTTCCCCAGGTTCGCTAACCATATTTATTCAGGATGGCCTTAAAGGAATTCACTACAAAGCCCAGCTGCTGTCTATCGGCGGCGAAGGTGGAGAGCTTGAAAGACCTGGCTAAACCTGGCTGTGGTCCCCAGATGCCTCTCTCCTTCAGTTCTTTATAGAGGAAATATCCCTTCTCTCGAACCCGTTTGGAGATTTCATAGAGCACCGGGGCGTCAAAGTGCAGCAGGTCATGCCTGTGTGGTCTCTCGCCTAATTGCGTGAAGCCTAATTTCTCAAGCTCAGCAGAAAACCACTGGGCTTTAGACACTTGCTCATCCCAATGGGTAACTCTTTCCTTCACAAAGGGAAAGGAAGCCATGAGTGTCATCAAAGGGACCCCCCTGACACTACAGCCGAGAAGCTCAATATCTTTATTGGCGTGCCTCCCCGATTTTCTCAACACTATCTGTTCCCATTTCTTCTTCATTCCCAGTACCCCAACAGGTCCGGCAGATGCCATGCTTTTGTGCCCGCTACCGATAATGAAATCAGCCCCTGTCTCTGCCATGCTTATCGGCATTCTGCCCACAGCGTATGCCCCGTTGAGAATATAGGGGACATTGTATTCTTGGGCGATTTCTCCTAATCTTCTGGCATCAGGAAGATTTCCATAATTACCGTCGGGATAAGTTAACAGAATCAGCTTAGGGGTATGTTGCTTTATGCGCGCTGCATATTCATTAACGTCAACCCTGAATTCCGGGTGTCCGGAGTTAGGCACCTCGATTATGTTCAATCCCACTCTTTCAGCAGCAACGAACGTTGTATAATGCCTGTTAGCATCAACAAGGATTGAATCCCCCGGCTTAGCCAGGGAATGCATGACCATGAACTTGCCTTCCCGGGCCCCATGGGTTATGGTGGCGACTTCACAGCCCAGGAGCTGCGGTAGAAGCTCCTGGACGAAGTCCCGGATAGGGGGATTGGTCACACTGCATAAACTGCCCTGGCAAAAGTCACACACAGAATATCCATCCCCGAATTCCGTTAGAGCCTCCCTGGCGGCATCAGTAAGCATGCCGCCCGTCTGTAGAGGCATGAGGTTAATCAGTCCCTTATGGTCCCTGCGCAGCCTGCTGAGCTTCTGCAGCGACTTGCTACTTTTCTGTTCCATCTTGCTCCTTCGGTCGAAAGTGTTCAGTAGTCCGAACTGTCATTGCGAGCGACCTGCCCGCCAAGGCTTGGCTCGCCTGCTGGAGTCATACGGCGAGCAGGCAGGCGGGAGCGCGGCAATCTCATACACCTCCACCAGATTGATTCGGCTGACTTCGTCAGCCTCGCAACGACATTATCCACGTTGCCAATATTCAGGATTTAGGCATTAGCTTTTTAGAGCTTTTTGGCTTCTATGGCTACAAATACAGCGCCCCCGACCTTTATCTTCCGCTGCTGTCCTTCAATATGTTGCCGGACAGCTTCGGGAATCTCCAGGTTGAGGTCGGAGAGATGCTTTATGCCCTTTACCTGACAAGTCAGGTCATTGGTGCTATCTTCTATTGCTGCCGCAGCACCCATGGCGATAGCGCGCAGATAGTTTATCCCTGTGTATACTCCCGAAGGCACAATGTCACTATAAATAGCGCCATTGGCGACACAGATCTCGTTGAAACCGGCCGGGCCGATTAATTTCTTGCCGGCCTCTTTTTCGAAAACCTTAACCTCAATAGACTCATCTTTCCAGGCCAGAAACTCACACGGGGCAACCTCATCCTTGTGCTTTCGGGCGATTTCCTCGATTGCCCTGGCTATTCCCTGCCCCCTGGCTGTCTGAGGGCTGGCTATATATCTGATGGATTTGGCTATCTCCTCGTCAGAATACTCAACCACAGTGAACTGGGGGTATGCCAGCTTCCTGACATCGTCTACTTCATAGATGAGCATGCCCAGTCGCTCGATGCCAAAGCCGGCGTTGAACACAGGGTATCTGATATCGAAATTGGCCAGGGCCACCGGCGAATACATCCCGATGTCCGCTATCTCGAGCCAGGTGCCCTTATGTTTGACGAAGACCTCCTGCTCCTGCCCCGGGGCATAATACTTGGATGTCGCTGTCTTGGTTTCGAATTTGATGTCGGAAAAGCCATACTGCCGCATGATGTTCTTGGCAGTTGCCCTTCCCGCATCCAAAGACATCTCGGGGTCCATGACCACAATTGATGCTGAATGGTGGACTCGCAGATGATGAGCATCCTCTCTCTGTTCGTTGCGATATCTGGGACCCACCGAGAACAAGGCCACAGGAAAGCCGGCTTTGTCCTGTAATGCCGCTAAGGTATGAAACCAGGTTGCCGTCATGTGACTTCTCAGAGTCTTGTTAGTGGACACTGGTTGCAGCTCTTTTATCTCGGGAAAGACCCTGTCCATGAGTTCCGTAGCCTGGTAATCGGTGATGCCCAGCTTGGCGA
>CAYGWI010000018.1:0-13206 GCA_964353715.1 uncultured Dehalococcoidales bacterium
ATAGGCGAACCCGCCAACAAAAGCAACTCCCCGAAATCTGTCGAGAGTAATTCTCTCTTCCGCCAGGTCGGTCATGGCGATATCCCAGGGTTCAAACCCGGCCCAGAAGAATGCCGAGGCCATTTCCCGGTCGGCATTGCTGCCTTCTTCACGGATAATAGCCACTCTGGGCTTATCCATCCGGTGAAGTATGTCCGGGGGCGTGGCTCCAGGTTCAAAAGCCAGCCGGTATCTGAGACCGGAACGGTCGTGATACCGCACCTGCTCTCCGGCAAGTACAGGATTCATCTGCTCTTCTTCCAGCCGGTCACTGGTCGCTTCCCACCAGGAAAGGAGCTCTGCGGTACCGATATTCAATGCGATGCTGTGGCCGTGACGGATAATTACCTGTTTTTCTCTCTCAGTATTTCCCAGTATGATGAAAGGAACAGCGTATTCGTCGAGAATGCCCTGAACTGATTTTTCGTTGGTGGCAAGGCATTCTATGACCAGTCCCAGCTCTTCGCAGAAAAGCCGGGGTATAACTGCTTCTTTATCAGTCAATTGAATCGAGATTCCGCAATTGCCGGCTATTGCCATCTCTGCCAGGGTCGTAATCAGACCGCCATCGCTTCTATCATGACAGGCCAGAATTAGACCATCGTCCATCATTCGCTGGACGGCGTCGAACGCACTTATGAGAAGCGAGGGGTTATCTACATCCGGCGAATCATCGCCAATCTGGCCGAAAGCCTGAGCCAAAGCTGAACCACCAAGACGATTTCTGCCTTCAGCCAGATCGATAAAGACCAATTTGCTTTCCCCGGGCCTTTTGATATCCGGAGTTGCCTTTTTGGAAATGTCGGGCATGGTCGCATAGCCGGAGATTACCACTTCTCCCGGTGATTTCACGTTTTCATTGCCAACTTTGGCGGCCATCGAGATACTATCTTTGCCGCCGTCAGCCGCAATCCCAAGTGTGGTCATCAGTTCCGCCATTGCTGTGGCAGCGTCGTAAATCCTGGCTCCTTCACCGGGCAGTTTAGCTGCCCACATCCAGTTTACCGAGCATTTGATATGGCTAAGAGAGCTGACTCGCGCTGAAACCATGTTGGTCAGCATCTCGCCGACGGACATCCGGGAACCAGCCTTTTCATCAATGAGCATCTTTATGGGCTGTTCGCCGATGGCAATCGCTGCACCAGTCAGTCCGAAATGACTTTGAGCAACTACCGCCACATCAGAAACCGGGAGCTGGAGAGGACCGCAGCACTGCTGCTGAGCAATCAACCCGGTTACGGCCCTATCAACTTTGCGTACCAGGAACCCCTTCGAGCCGACAGAGGGTAAGCGCAGAATAAGTCTGATCGCTTCCGCGACGGACAACTCTTGAGGCAACCGCAGGGGTTTCAGTTTCCGGGGAACCCTCTCGATAATGTATGATTTCTGGGGCAGCTCACCCAGGACCCTATCAAGAGGAAGGTCGACCGGCTTCGAGTTATCTTGTTCATCAAAGACCACGATGCGTCCGTCTTCCGTGATCTCTCCCAGCACTTCACAGTTGACTTTCTCCCTGCGGCAGATCGCCGAGAACTCGTCAATTCTCTCCGGGTGAATCAAGAAGGCACAGCGCTCTTGATATTCGGCGCACCAGATTTCAGCAACAGACAGCGATGGGTCGCCAAGTCTGATACGTCGAATCCCGACGTTGCCGCCGGCAGGGTCTGTGATTTCGGTCAGAACATTGGCGGGTCCGCCGGCACCCTGGTCGTGAACAGCCAGGACCGGGTTTTCGTCGCCCATTTCTACGCAGGCTCTGATTACCCGGTTAAGCTTGTTTTCCATCTCGGCATCTCCACGCTGAACGGCATTGAAGTCAAGCTCGGCAATATTTTCTCCCTGCATCATGCTGGAAGCCGAACCACCGCCCATGCCGATTCGATAAGCAGGCCCCCCAACCTGGACGATAAGCATTCCCCTTTCAGGTTTTTCCTTTTTTGTGTGTCGAGCATCCATTTGACCGACGCCGCCGGTAAACATAATCGGTTTGACCCAGCCCCTGCGCTCGTTATCCGGCAATATCTGCTCGAAGGTCCTGACAAAACCCTGGATTATCGGTTCCCCAAACTTGTTGCCATAATCCGAAGCCCCGTTACTGGCTCCAATCAGGATTTCCAGTGGTGAAGCCAGCTCGAAGGGATAGGCAAGTCCGACCGGTTCACCGGGGATGGGGTGGTCAGGAATGTTCAATGCTGCCGTACAGTAACCGGCAGTACCGGCAATTACTAGGGAACCTCTTCCGGTAGCATGGCCGTCACGGATCCTGCCGCCGGTGCCGGTCGTCGCTCCCTGGAATGGCTGGACCCCACTGGGATAGTTATGGGTCTCAGCGGTAAACACGAGGTGATAGTCGAATTGCCTGGGAACAAATGCCGAGCATGTGCCCGGGTGCTGAGGTGTTATGGTCTGAATTCTGTAACCCCGGATGGTGCTGGAGTTGTCGCTGAAAGCAATGATGCTATTGGCCGGGTTTCTAAAGAGAGTCGATTTGACAACCTGGAGTAAGCTGTCAGGGACCTGCCGGCCATCAATGATTAATTTGCCTTTGAAGAACCAGTGACGCGAGTGCTCGCTGTTATTATTGCCGAGCATGAACAGTTCCACATTGGTAGGATTTCGCCGCAGGATTTGTGTAAATAGATTGAAGTAGAATCCGAGGTCCCATTCATCCATGCCGAGTCCGTTCTGCCGATTGAACCTGGCCAGCTCACCAATTCCGCCAGCCAGCAACGGAACATCGTAGACTTCCTCCGGCACAGCTTTGGTTGCGAATGATTTCAGAGGTTGGCGATAAGGGGATTCGGTCATCCGGTCATGGTTCCTGGCGATGAAATCATCCCTGTCTGTCTCCCGCGATAATAGATGCCGTCTGGACCGTTCTACCCGGGTAACCTTTTCGATTCCACACGCGTGGCAAATGGCTACGGCATTAGTAGAATATGCCGTCTCGAAGTCCAGACGAGGGCCGACCTCGATTACGTTCTTAGCCGGTTTTAGAAAAGACTTCTGCCCCAGATGTTCAATCTCAAATGTCTCGGCAAGCAACCATCGCAATATTCTCAAATCCGCGGTGGTGAGCGGAGCCGAGGTTTCAATATTGAAACAGTATTCAAAATCCGACTTTATCAACCGGTAGAAATGTCTAACCTGTTGCATTATGCTATCTCCTGTACTGCTGCGGCCCTTTATCCTAATATGTCAGCGACCCGTGTTCGTCCATCCTGTATCCGTACTCGGGCATCTTCTTGCCGTCTACATAGACTGTGCTGCCATCTACTTGTACACGTCCCCGTGCTATCAAATCGTGCACAGCAAACGGATAGATCTTCCAGTCACCTGCTACCTTGAGCGCCTCTTGCAGGTTTTTACATATAAGCGCCATCATATCAAGCAATTCCTGCCCCGCTTTCGCCTCAAAGTCTTCATAGTTCTCTATGCCACGGGCTGTTGCGTAACCGGTTATCTTGTGTAAGCCCTCCGATAACTCCTGCCTACCTGCCAATGTTAATTCGTCTATTGTTTGCAGGATGTTAATGGGCCTGGATTGCACTAACACAGGGCCTGTATCCTGGCCTTTGTCAGCAAAGAACAGGCTTGACCTTATCACTTCATCTCCAGCTATTATGGCTTTGGCTGATGGCACCCAGTGCAGACCATGGTAGCCTTTTGTGGTATCTCCGGGATGCACATTAAGAATTCTGGGATAATATCTGTCTACGATGAAGTCGCTAAGCCATTGATCATAACCGGCGAGACATACCAGATCAGGTTCTCCGCCAATTCTGTCTTCTATCAATGCACACAGTCTCTGTTCGTATTCTACCCTTTCCGGACAATTTCTAGGGATATTTCCTGAACCGTATCTTTTTCCGGCATCCTTGAGATAAGGTATGTGACTGAGTTCGACCACCTCATGTTTGTTTGATCTGGCTATCGAGACTCCGCCACAGCCGGGCCTGTTTGTGAATACAATGTAGTCATGATTGGCGTTCCTGGCGACTATCTCTCTGTAGTTGGTACCGGAACCGGAGACAAAACAGGCAATTGTCATTCTGACCCCACATTTGACTGGGTCGTAGACTAATTGCTTCATAAATCTATTATACCCCTATCAAGAGACTTTGATACGGCGGTTGATTTCGCCGGCGAAAGGGTGGGGGTTGAGTATTGAATTCCAGGGACACCACAAACTACTCACTGATGATATCTAAGATAGAGGTTGCTCTCTGAGCAGGGGTTGTTCACGTCAATTAACCAGACCGACGATCGAGGTACTTTCCCTCGTACGAGCAATAAGGCAATTTCCAATACAGTCGATTAATCAATGAAACCTGCAAAGCCAAAACGCAAGTAAGGTGATAGAATAATGCATTCAAATCTTAGGGAGGCAATGCAAATTGAGAAGCGATCTTGATAAGCTAATGCGAGACTACCGTCTAGATGCTATTGTTGCTTTTGGATCAGGGTCAGATCCGGCATTCAATTACCTGACAACCGGCTCCGACATTCAAGATGCAATGTTCACGAAAACGCCAGGTGAGAAAGCCAATATATGGTTAGGATCTTTGGAAAGAGAGAACGTCAAAAATCCAGATTTTGTAACTCACATTTGGGATCGTGCTTTATTCAGACGAGTGTTTGCTGAAACCGGCAGCTATGAAAAGGCTGAATTGGAGATATATCTCCAGGGTCTTGAGTTTCTCAAAGGTATTAAGCGAGTTGCTCTGTACGGTCGAATGGAGTTTTCGTTTAGCTGTTTACTTAGAAATGAGCTGAACACAAGGTACCCCGGCCTGGAGCTTGTTGATGATGGGACACCTACTCTGGTTGACCGCCTGAGAGCGACAAAAAGTAATCAGGAACTGGCAAAGATAATCGAAGTCGGCCGGAAAACCTCCCGAGTAATGATGGAAACCCGTGACTATATACGATCTCATAGAACCAGCGAGAACTGTTTCGTGAAGAGCGACCGTTCACCTCTAACCGTAGGTGATGTGAAAAGATTCACTCGCTCCAAGCTTTTTGAGCAGGATCTCGAGGACAGTGAAGGAATGATTTTTGCTCCCGGCAAACAGGGTACTGTGGGTCACAACACGGGGGAACCGGACACACCGATATTGCTGGGAGTGCCAATTATATTCGATTTGTTCCCGAGAGAAGCCAGAGGTTACTATCATGATACAACACGTACGTGGTGCTTCGGACATGCCTCCGACTATCTT
The DNA here is from genome assembly GCA_964353715.1 of uncultured Dehalococcoidales bacterium. Taxonomy (GTDB): domain Bacteria; phylum Chloroflexota; class Dehalococcoidia; order GIF9; family AB-539-J10; genus RBG-13-51-36. The sequence goes on from CAYGWI010000018.1 coordinate 5,262, forward strand.
CTCAAACTCTATGCAGATGTTCGCGGCTGTTTTGATTTTATTGTGGGCAAAGCCGTTCCCGGGATGTCTTCGGGTAACCTTCAAGAACTTACGTGTGATTATTTTCGCGAAAGGGGTTATCCAGTCGTTAAGGATAATCCCAACACAATAGATGGCTATACCCACTCATTAGGGCATGGGATAGGTCTTGCGGTGCATGAACCGCCATATATGGGAACAGGAGATAAAGACATATTGTCCAAAGGGAACGTTTTTGCGATAGAACCCAGCCTTGTTGATACAAATCGGGGAGTTGCCGTACGTATTGAAGATACCTTTTATATAGACAATCATGGGAAAGCAGTCAGCATAACCAATGTTCCCTATGATTTGGTAATCCCAGTTAAGTAGTATTCAGACGATGAGCGCCTGCTCCAGGTCCTCAATCAAATCGTCAACATTCTCCAGGCCAACTGATAGCCTGATGAGTCCACCGCTGATCCCCACCTTCCGTCTATAGTCCCTGGACATCGAGTCGTGGCTCACAGCAACCACCCTGCATATGATGCCTACCCGCCACGGCTACGTCTTTTCAATCAGCCCGAGAACGCCCTCTAGCTCTCCGGTAAGTGCGGTCACCACAGATTCAGACAGGTCTCCTCTCTTTTCCTCTGGCTGTAGTCTACCCCGCTTCCATCGTAAGGTGCTCGCAACATCGAGCTTGAGGGGCCTGTGACAGAGGACGGGAGCCTGCTCAAGTCTCTTGGCGGTCTGCCGCATGCTGTTCGCCTGTCCTCGCCCGGCATCAGGCAGCCGCCGTCGACTCCTGCTTCGCAGCTATCCTAATGTCCCCACGCGCCGTTTTGATGGTGATACTCGATGCAGGATTCTCGCCAACCTTTCCCTCAACCCGCTTGCCAATCCCTCCGGATGCCCGAAGCCCGAAATCCGTCTCGATTTCCCCCAGGGCGGAGCGGGCGCTCAGGTTGAACCGGGAGCCGCCGGGGAGGAGAAGTCCCACATCGCCCGAACCGGCGTTGAGGACCCATTCCGCCCCGTCAGGGACGTCTGATTCGAGGCTGACATCTCCACTGCCTATGGCAACATTCACATTGCTGCCTGCGCTACGGAGGCAGGCATCACCGGAGCCGGTACGGACCGAAACCTCCCCGCCTACTTCGCCCAGATCCAGATCACCGCTGCCAGCATTGGCATTGACACTTGAGCGGACGCGCGCAACAGTGATGTCTCCGCTGCCGGTACCGATTTCGACGTGCGCCTCAACATCCTGGATCTGAACATCGCCGGACCCGACTTTGACTGTCACCGGGCCCTTCAAACTGCGCACATCTTGATCACCTGACCCGGACTTGACTCGCACCTCAGTTTCGAAAGGGGCGGAGACGGAGAAATCGAAGACCGCCGACGGGCCTGCCGGCCACGTGCCCAAATTGTATTTGCTCAAGCCACCGACCTTCACCAGGTCTCCCTCAACCTCAATGGGAGGATCTTCTTTGATCCTGCGGGCCAATTCCTCGGCTTCTTTCTGCGAACCAGCCCGCACCTCAAACTCCGAAGTTACCACTAGCTTGCCGTCCTCTCCACGGTCTACGCTGATGTCGCCGCTACCGGTGACCACCTCCAGCCGCAATGGCACCTTAACTGCTATCTCTCTCTCGAATTTTCCTTCAATCTTGGCCATCGTTCACCTCCTTAGTGTTTTGTCGTATAGGTTCTTATTTCCCATTTCAGTGCTGCGCGTCGAGCCATGTAGACAACCACCTGAGGACTGGTTTGCGCTACCGCTACTCGACGTATACCCTCACTACTTCCTTATCACTCACCACGTTCACTTCAAGGTCGTCCAAAGCGCTGATAATCTCTTCCAGGTCCTCCGGCTTCATGTTGCGCATGTCCAGATTTATGCCCTTCTCGTGCAGAGCGTCGGTGACCTTGTCCCTTGCCCCGTCTGGTAGCAGAGACGTGAACTTCATGCCCGAGCGTATCAGCGACATGGGAACTCGCACATTGACCAGTTCAGCATGCCTGTCATGCTGGTGTTCCTCATGCTCGTGTTCCTCATGTTCGTGTCCCTGATGCTCCTGTCCGTGGCGGGGCGTCACGCAGACACGCAGGTATTTAGGTTTAGGTTTGCCTGTTGTCCCTGCCTCTCCAGTCCTTTCAGGTGCGCCCGTTTCAGCCTTCAGCGCACTCAGCAGCCGATGAGCTTCATCAACGCTTATCTTCTTATCGGCCAGCATCTCCAGTATTTTTTTCTGGTTTTCAGACATCTTGGTTTCCTCCTTTCGTTTTCTAAATAATCGAAACATACACGCGTTCCTTACTATTGCATACGTCAATCCGAAGACCGGGCATTGAACAAAGGACGTCGAAAGCAGCTCTGATGCCGCGCACCGAGCACAGTATGCCCAAGGACGTTCTGGCAACTTGCCAGAGCCGCCTTCCCCGCCCTGTCAGCCGGACAATGACGATGGCAACCAATATCAGTGGCGAGAGGACAATCAGAAGTAAAAGCGCCAGTGGCACCAGCAAGAATAGTGGAAGCCACAGGCGGAACTTCCTTTCCTCTCCTCCAACTTGTACTCGCACCAGCATGGGTGGTCGCTTCATACCGTCAGTCTCCTTATCGCTTCGTCCATGCAAATTTCAATCCTCTCGAATCCCTCAATCACTGGTCCCCCCGGGTTGCACTTGACAGTCTCACCAACGTGTCCCTCTGTTCGCCCTACGGCATAGTTATGTACCCGTTGATCGTCAGTACATACTTCACTTCGGGCAGTGCCCGCTGGGCCAGGCACCAGGAGAACGGCCATGGCAAATGGGGACGTCTGTTTCCTCCGGTGGCTCGATCGCAAATGTTCATGTCTTTGCTCCCGAGCAGTGGCTGTGTCCTGACTTCTTCTCCAAGCATTCTATTTCCCTCCTTTTGTTTTCCTAATCAACAAAACTTATAAGTGTTCACTATGATTACACACATCAATCGTCATTGCGTCACCCCGTCAGGCTCTTTATCGCTTCCTCCGCGGATATTTCTCCCCTTTCCAGCCTCTCAATCACTCCTTCCTCCGGGTTGAGTTTCACAGTCTCCACAAATGGAAGCTGCCCGGCGATGCGGTTGAGCCTGTTTTTCACCGTAGGGTAGCTTATGCCGAACATCTTCTCCATCTCCTTGATCGAGCCATGACAGCGCATAAATGCCATGACAAAGACATGGTCTTCAGCTGGCAGATTGGCCAGGGGCGGCAGTGTAAAGCTGCCCTCGACAGCAATGTCACTACCGACAATACGGACGCGTTCCACGGTGACCGGCCTACCATGGGTCATTTTCGTTAGCTCATTCCACTCTGCAGTCATTTAACCTCCATTACTAAAATCAATATACACTTTAATTATCTTGACTAATTATAAAACCCATTATTAATTTTGTCAAGTCCCTAGGCGGGTTTTGTTAAGAAAATTTCAACAAAGCTGAGGGTTGCACAATTATATATAGACAATTGAACGTCAGGTGATCCTGGCCTGAGTCTGTGCTCGCCTTGTGAGGATCAAGGCAGAGAGGGCAGTTAGATCCTGTGCAGAGCGTCCCTAATGCTCCCCGTGGAGTGAAATAAGCGCCTTTCTTGAGCCACTCTCATACATTCCCCTGGCCCAAACGGGCAGTACATTGATTTGCCTTCAGCAGTATATCGCTTGATATTTCGTTCAAGTGAACCTCTTCAGGCACACCAGATCGGCCCCCGCTCCCTAGCGGATGACTGGTCAAATCCTGGACAGTATCCAGGTTTTTACTCGTTCGTCAACTGCAATTAACGCGAGCGTCTTCTTGAGCTCGTCCAATGTTTCGTAGCGGCAAGTCACAAGATCGTTCAGTTTCGTTGGACGAAACTGAGGCGGATAGTCCTCATGGAGATGGAGGGGATAATTGTAGGACTCCGGCAGTTCATGCAATTGCGCGGGGGAGAAGCTGGACAAAACGACACCTGCCAACACGGCCTGATGCATGAAAACTCTGTACGAGGGGTTGCCAAAGAACTGTCTAAAATCTGGATGGAGGTAAAGGCTTCGGAACAATTCACACCAGCGTGAGAACAGCGCGTTCTGGGGTCGAGTTACCTGGCAACCCGCGTTGAAATACGGACGGATAGTGTTATCTCTCGTGCATGTGTCCATGGGGAAGAGATGACTGGGCTCGACCTTGCAGTGGCGGTAGACTGCAGTCCAGAAGCCGTCCGGGGGGCTTTTCCACAGTGACCCTATGTTGGTGTGGTGCACTGGCCTGTAGGCGTACTGCTTTGCAGCAGGCAGCACCAGGGCCGATGGACTCCTCAAGACAAGGGTGTCTTCCAGCAGCCAGACAAGGTTCTCTGCTTTTCCGGTGACTGCCTTTTCTGCTGCGGCTGCACCAATCGCCACAACTGCCAGTGGGAAATGCATCTCGTCACTGTCGATACGAAAGGGAATCATGTGCACATCGGGAGGTCTCAACAATCTGGCATCGTTGGTAGTGATGTCGAGGCTATCCGGATGTAGGACAACCAGAGGCGCTTTGAAAAGCTCCCCGGCAAAGTCCCTAAGACTGTGCAGCAGCACACCGACTCTGCCGAACGACGCCGGAGATGCAACAAGGGACGCGAAGATGATCTGCTCCATATTGCCTCCGCCTTCTCACGTTTTTGAAGGCAAAAGAGCCGGCCACATATAAACCTCGGCCTTGGGCAATTATATAACGAGACAGACACGCTTGCCACGTGTCGGTAATGCCCGTCTTGTCTCGCTATGGGAAATGAGACAGCCCTAAGATCTCAATGACTCAACATCTTGGGCGATTGGCCCGGCCAAAACAAATGTTCAGTATGTGTGAGACATCACGACACAGTTGCCCAATGCTGGCTTCGTGTGATCTCCTCTCAGTCCCATCTTGTTTTTGCCGCCGTATCATGGTAGGGCACTACGCTTGATGTCACAATGTAGCGGATTGTACAGCGAGATTTACCTCTTAGTTGCTACCCCCATAATGTGTGCGCTTATGCCCGCGAGCGAGGTATCTTTTTCTATGACTCGGATAGTGCGCAAGAGCAAGTCCCGGTAATCCTTGTTCTGCCACTTTTCCTGAAAATTGGGTATCAGCCAGCCAAAGCTATCTATGGCAAATATATCTTCAAGCTTAAGCCCCGATTGGATAACTTCTTCTTTAAGCTGATCCGGCTTGTGAAGAAATGCCGTTGTCCAATAATCCAGGTTGTCGGTGTTGTTTCGATGTTGCCCGTCTTTCAGATCGCGATTCATGATTCTGATAAAACGCGGGTCTGATATGAGATTCCTGAAGTATCCATCCAGCATTGATGCGTATCGAGATATGGCTGCACAAAAAAGTATCCCACCCCTGGACAAAACCCTCTTGGCCTCAGTCAAGGCTTGTAGCCTCGCATCTTTCTCTGTAAGGTGGCATAAAGGTCCCAACATCAAAACGACGTCGAAGTATTCAGAATCATACTGCAAGTGCTGGGCCTCTCCAACAGTGATAGAGGCAATCTTTTTGTGGGATTCCATAGCGTACTTTCTTGCATATTCGACATGCTTCGTTACGGGGTCTAGAAGATGAACTTCATGCCCGAGATCACTTAGCCAGAATGAATAGAAACCAGGCCCGGCACCGACATCCAATATTGTTGAAGGGATTTTGTGTAAGTACCGCAGAATAATTTCCTGCGTCCTGACCCTTTCCAGCTGACTTGTTCCTACGTTAAGACAGTTAAGTTCGATCCCAGAATCATAATGGTCAATAATATCTCTATTAATCATGTTTGCTACCTCTTCGTCATTGTATCACTGGTAACGTACAGTATTGCCGTTTACTTCTTATGGGTCAAATCAATTCTTGCTGGAACAACTGAATCTGCTCGAACAGAACTGACTTCCATACAATCGCAAAGACAGGTTCGATCTAGTCTTCTAGCGTAGTGTTCAGCGGCAGAGAGCGGGTGCAAAGCGCCGTCATCACAAACCTGGAATCTCCCTTCACAGGCAGCTGAGCGCCTGCTCCAGGTCCTCAATCAAGTCGTCAATATTCTCCAGGCCAACTGATAGCCTGATAAGTTCATCGCTGATCCCCACCTTCCGTCTATAGTCCCTGGACATCGAGTCGTGGCTCATGGTAACCGGATGCTCGGCAAGAGAAGCGACGTCACCCAGCGATCCCGCCAGAGAAAAGACCTTGAGTTTTCTTAGAAAGGTATTAACACCCTGAATACCACCTTCCGGTTCAAAGGACACCATCCCGCCAAACCCTTTCATCTGTCTCCTGGCGATTTCGTGTCCTTTATGGGACTCGAACCCGGGATAGAGCACCCTCTTTACTCTGCGATGCCCTTTAAGATAGTTTGCCACGGCAAAGGCATTTTCCTGATGTTGCTTCATCCTCACCGGGAGTGTCTCAATCCCCCGAAGCACCAGCCAGCAGTCGAAGGGGGCAGCACAGGTCCCCAGGGCGTTAAGTAGAAATTGGACTTTCTGACTCAGTTCATCAGTGGTGGTTACTACAGCGCCACCGACAACATCGCCATGCCCGTTGAGATACTTGGTGGTAGAGTGGACAACAAGGTCAACTCCATATTCAATCGGCCTTGAGAAATACGGGCTGGCAAAGGTATTATCTGCTACCGTCAGCAACTTGTGTTTCCTGGCAATGTCGGCCACCATCTCAATGTCAACGATATTGAGCAGTGGATTAGAGGGAGTCTCTAACCACAACATCCTGGTATTGGGCTTTATCGCTTCTTCTATTCTTTTCCGGTCATCCATTCTGACGAAGGTAAACTCCAGACCAAAGGCAGGCATCACATCCTGAAATAACCTGTAGGTCCCTCCGTAGATGTCGTCCTGCGAGATCACGTGATCGCCGGTTCTCAAAAGGTGCATTACTGTCGTCTCAGCCGCCATACCGGTGGCGAAGGCAAAGCCGGCTTTGCCTCCTTCCAGCTGAGCGATAGTATCCTCCAGGACCTTCCTCGTTGGATTTGCCTCACGGGAGTAGTCCCACCCCTTTGTCTTCCCCACATCCTCAAACACGAATGTCGATGTCTGGTAGATGGGCACCGAAATGGCGCCGGTTGCCGCATCTGGCCTATCTCCGGCATGAATAGCTATCGTTTCAAATCTCATATTTCCCCTCCTTGTCTGAATGTCGCTTCTGTTATTGTCTTCTCCAGTGATTCGTGTATGGTAGACGCCGTTCCACTGGCGCTCTCTAGGACTGTCAAACGTTCGTCCGACTTGTTCCGCTCTCTCAAGACGAACCTGACAGCTTCCGCCAGCAGGTCAGGTGAGTTACCATGTTCCAGATCCACGAGCGGTCTTCGGTATTCCTCCATATTAAGCATATTAGGGATTTTCAAGGAAGTTATCAACCGCCTGAGAACAGAAGGGCTCCTCCCCTGGCGGTGCTCTTGGAATCCATGCGGCAGCGGGGGCTGGATTCGAACGCGTTACCTTTAGATTATGAGCCCGAATGATTTCGACTGCTGATGCCTTCATCGAGCAAATTGACGGAATGTTCAGCGGCAGAGACCGGGTGCAGAGCGCCGAGGAAGGGAAATATCACCCTCACCTGCCTCACCCTAACCCTCTCCATCAAGTGGAGAGGGATCTCCGGTCGAGGGAGAGGCACATTATCCTCCCAGTGGCCAGTTTAAGACTTTCTTCAATACCTCAGCGCGGTTGTCTCTGGTTACCCCAGGAGCGTTTCGACTTCAGGATGGCGTTTGATATGGCCGGCAAAAGGGTGGGGGTTGAGCATAATAGTGCCCAGGACTTTCTCAGGGAAGAATTCCAGGGACACCACAAAGCTAGCCAGGGCAACTGCTTCTCAGGCAAGCGAGAATATCAGGTAATAATATGGCTTTTTGTTAACTTGCATTGATTCCCTGCACGCCTTATCTTTGCCTAT
>CAYGWI010000019.1:0-13188 GCA_964353715.1 uncultured Dehalococcoidales bacterium
AAGAAATATCCTGCCTGGTCCCTTCTTCTCCACTGTCGCCCTTTGTGCTCTGCCTATAGTTGAATATGGAAGTAGTGAACAAAAGACTAAGTTTCTGCCGCAAATAGCTAAAGGCGAGGCGATCTGGACTTTCGGTTTAGTCGAGTCGTCAGGCAAATATAAGGCTTCTGAGGTGAAACTTCGTGCTGTGTTGAAGGGGACAGATTATGTTCTCCAGGGGCATAAGCTCTTTGTTACTGATGCCCATATCGCAGACTATATTCTGATAGCGGGCAGAACCGGAGAGGGCGAAAGACCTGAGAACGGAGTCACCTTGTTCATATTGGATGCCAGGGGACCAAATGTAAAGATGGAAACCATCCCGACTGTAGGCGGCGATAGGCAATTCAAAGTCAGCTTCGATAGGGTGGCGGTGCCCGGAGATCACATACTCGGCAGAATAGGCAAAGGCTGGGATACAGTGGACTTTATACTACAACGGGCGGCTGTGCTGAAGTGCGCCGAGATGTGTGGAGCGTGTCAAGCTGTCTTAGACATGACCAGCAGCTATGCGAAGGAACGGATTCAGTTTGACCGGCCGATTGGCTCTTTTCAAGCGATACAGCACAAACTGGCTGACATGTTGATTGATGTGGAGGCGGTTCAGTATTTGCTTTATCAGGCAGCGTGGGGAGTAAGCGTTGGTTCGCCATCCCGCTGGCAGATTTCTGCAGCCAAAGCCAAGGCCAACGAAGCTTACCAGCGAATTTGCATTGAAGCCATTGCCGCTCATGGGGCTATTGGATATAGCTTGGACCATGATGTTGGTCTCTATTATCGTCGCGTTAAGGCGGCGCAGTTTGCTGCCGGTGATACTGACTTGCACAGGGAAGTGATGGGCATTGAGCTGGGACTCTAGTTTTGCCAGACAAGAAGGTTCCTTGACCAGGCGAATCCAAATCCTTTTTCTGCTGATACTCGTACAAGATCGAGGTGATGAGCGAAGTATTCTGGCTATGAGTCCAGTTTCAAGGGTCAACGCCTGCCTCCTGGCTAATCAGGTCTGTAGGATGAATTGAGAAGAAACTTGCAGAATTATCTACCCTGTGTTACTATGTGGACAGCTAAGGGTATTGACAAAATCAAACCACGGTGTTATACTTGACAGTTTGAGTTATGTTCCCGTTGTCTTTTGCTCTTATTGCCTTAGATCTTCCCAGCTAATGCCTTCAAGAAATTGTTTTGAATAATCAGGACCGTTCCCTCTATGCATAACCATAAAGTGCTGAAGTCTTTTGCCAAATCGCCCCAGACTTTAGAAATACCCGACCTTATTCAGGTTCAACTTGATTCCTTTCGCTGGTTTCAAGAAGAAGGCCTGCGAGAGCTTTTTGAGGAAATATCTCCAATTCAAGATTATACTGGCACAAGGCTAGAATTGCATTTCGTTGATTATGAGTTTCGAGAACCGTTGCATTCCATTCCTGAGTGTCTTGAGCGGGGCCTGACCTATTCCTCTCCTATTCATGTCACTGCGCGACTGGTGGTCAAGGAAACAGGAGAGATCAAGCAACAGGAATTATACTTCAGTGATTTCCCTTTGATGACCACTGGCGGCACTTTCATTGTTTCTGGAGTAGAGCGGGTAGTGGTCAATCAGTTGACTCGTTTTCCGGGCGTTTATTTCACCTTGGATAGAGACCCTTCCAGTGGACGAGAATTATGTGTTGCCAAGCTTGTTGCTGAGCATGGGGCGTGGCTTGATTTTGACACTTCTAATCGAGACGTGATTTCAGTCAAGGTCAGTGGCAAACGGAAGATGCCGGTTACTACTTTGTTGCGTGCCATAGGCTTCGAAAAAGATGAGACGTTACTTTCTCTGTTTCAAGATGTGGATAAATCGCCCGAGCGGGCTTTCATCCGTTCTACAATCGACCGAGATCCTTTGATCAAAAGCAAAGCTGATGCTCTGTTAGATATCTATAGGAAACTTTCTTCTGGCGAAGCCCCCAGTCTTAGTAGCGCTCAAGCCTTGCTGAATAATTTCCTCTTTAACCCTCGCCGCTATAGCTTGGGCAAAGTTGGCCGCTACAAGCTTAACAAGAAGCTGGCCCTTAGTATCCCTGGAAATTGTACTGGCTTGACCCCCGAAGACTTGGTACAAGTAGTCCGTCGCATCATTTCAGTTAACTTGGGCGATGAGGCTCCTGATGACATTGACCATTTAGGCAATCGAAGGGCTCAGGCGGTAGGTTTTCTAATACAGAAGCAATTTCGTATTGGCTTGTTGAGGCTGGAGAGAGCTATCAAAGAGCGGATGAGTATTCTCGGCCCAGAAGTGGCAACTCCCGCCGCCTTGATCAACATTCGCCCTGTAGCAGTCGCTGTAAGGGAGTTCTTTGGTCGATCGCAGCTATCCCAATTCATGGATCAGACTAATCCTCTAGCTGAGCTAACTCACAAGCGTCGTCTTTCTGCTATGGGTCCCGGAGGTCTCTCGAGAAAGCAAGCCGGGTTCGAGGTTCGTGACGTGCACCACTCTCATTACGGCAGGATTTGTCCTATAGAGACCCCCGAGGGGCCAAACATCGGTCTTATCGGCTCACTCGCTACTTATGCTTCAGTCAATGGATTTGGTTTCATAGAGACGCCATATCTCAGGGTTGTCCACGAGGTTCCTAATACCGTGAACGAGTTGGTGGGAAGAACAACCGGTGAGGACATAAAAAGTAAGGGCAAGCTCGTCGTCAAGGCCGGAACGCTAGTCACCAAGAAGCTTGCACAAGAGCTAGCTTCTCTTCGGACGCGGAATATCAAGGTAGCCCCTTTCGTTTCCAGTCAAATGGTCTACCTGGCAGCGGATGAAGAAGGTCAGTACGCCATTGCCCAAGCTAATGCTCCTCTTGACGAAAGAAATGAGTTTGTCTCTGACAAGGTTGAGGTAAAGAGAGGAGCCAGATACTTCAAGGAATCAGTAGACAAGGTGAGCTTTATCGATATTTCACCAAAACAGCTGTTCAGTATCGCTGCCTGCCTTATTCCGTTTCTTGAGCATGATGATGCTAATCGGGCTTTGATGGGCTGCAATATGCAACGTCAAGCGGTGCCATTATTACGTCCGGAGTGTCCTTTGGTGGCCACGGGTATGGAAAGAGAGGTGGCTAAATATAGTGGGCAGATGATATTTGCTCCTGACGATGGCATAGTGACTTCGGCGACAGGCTCACAGATTACGATCAAAACTGGAAAGGCCAAAGAACAGGTATTCAATCTAACGAAGTTCGCCAGAACTAATCAAGGGACGTGCATCAATCAGCATCCTATCGTGAACAAAGGTGACAAGGTTGAGAAAGGCCAGGTGTTGGTGGATAGTTTTTCTCTGGATAGCGGAACTCTCGCTTTGGGGCAAAATGTCATCTGTGCTTTTATGATCTGGGAAGGTTATAACTTTGAGGATGCCATCATCATCAGCAGAAGACTGGTTAAGGATGATGCTTATACTTCCGTTCACATTGAAAAGTATGAGATAGAGGAGCGTGATACCAAGCTTGGTCCTGAGGAAATCACCAGAGACATGCCTAACGTTAGCGAAGAAAGCCTGGCTAACCTTGATGAAGTAGGTATTGTCCGTATCGGAGCTGAGGTGAAGTCCAACGATATTCTGGTTGGGAAGATTACTCCCAAGGGTGAAACTGAACCTTCAGCGGAAGAAAAACTGTTACGAGCTATTTTTGGCGAGAAAACGCGAGAGGTTAAGGACAGCTCCCTCAGAATGCCATCGGGAGAGTGGGGAAGGGTGATCAGGACGGCGCTCTTTTCTCGTGAGAACCATGATGAATTACCTGCCGGGGTGAACAAGCTCATGCAGGTGTGGGTTGCCCAAAAGCGTAAGATTTCAGTGGGAGATAAAATGTCAGGGAGGCACGGCAACAAGGGGGTCATTTCTATAGTGTTGCCTGAGGAAGACATGCCATTTCTGCCGGATGGCACACCCGTAGATATTGTTCTTAATCCTCTCGGTGTTCCTTCCCGTATGAACATCGGTCAGGTCATGGAGGCCCACTTAGGTTGGGCAGCGCAGACGCTGGGTTTTAAGGCTCTTAATCCTATTTTTGACGGAGCTGATGCTCTGACTATCGAGGATGCCTTATGCAAGACTTGGATAGCTTGGAAAGCTGGTGCTGTCAACTTTGGTTCTGAAGATCCTGGAGATGCCAGGACCGATCTAGACAAAGTCGGAGAATGGCTTGCCAGTCATGGTTTTGATGCCGCGGAAATAATGGATGACGGGCATAAAGGCGCGGCAAGAAGAGCTGCTCTCTGTCTATGGCTTGAGGAACTGGGCATGGGTGACAATCATCAGCTTAGAATTCTCAGCGATAGAGACTTGGAACAGCTGGCACAAAAAGTCTATAAAGAACGAAAGCTCTATCCTCCTATCTTTGGAAAAATGGAGCTTCGAGACGGGAGAACCGGCGAACTGTTCGACAAGCCGGTAACTGTGGGCAATATATATATGATGAAATTGATTCATCTTGTTGGTGATAAGGTGCATGCTCGTTCTACCGGTCCGTACTCACTCATCACTCAGCAACCGTTGGGAGGGAAGGCTCAGTTTGGTGGCCAGAGATTTGGTGAGATGGAGGTATGGGCGTTGGAAGCGCACGGTGCCGCTCATACGCTTCAAGAGATGCTAACCATAAAGTCAGATGATGTGATGGGAAGGGCTAAAGCCTATGAGTCTCTTGTTAAGGGCGAAGATATTCAACAACTAGGTATTCCGGAATCGACCAAGGTCTTATTCATGGAGCTACGTAGCTTGGGTTTTGCCGTCGAACTACTTAGCGAGGGGGAGAATGTCTCAATTTGATGGCATTAATGGTATTCGGATAAGCCTGGCCTCACCGGAACAAATCAGGAGCTGGTCTCATGGTGAGGTAACTAAGGCAGAGACAATAAACTACCGCACCTTGAAACCAGAAAGAGATGGTTTATTCTGTGAGAAGATTTTTGGTCCTGTCAAGGATTTTGAATGCCACTGTGGAAAATACAAGAAGGCGAGGTACAAGGGGGCTATTTGTGATAAATGTGGCGTTGAAGTAGCTCATTCCAGTGTGCGCCGGGAACGCACGGGACACATAGAACTGGCTGCGCCGGTTACCCATATCTGGTTTGTTAAATTAGTACCCAGTCGGCTTGGGCTGCTCCTGGATCTTTCTCCACGAGAGCTGGAGAGCGTCATCTATTTTGCCCGGTATATAGTCATCTCTGTGGACCAGGAAGCCAAAGACAAGAACCTTCGCAAAGTTCAGGAAGAGTGGGGTCGAAAGGTTGCTGAGCATGAAGAACGCCTGAGCAAAAAGATCGAAGAATCGGAAGCCAAAGACATGGAAGAAGAGCCTAAGATACACGAAGTAAACGAACTTCGTGCTAGATCTGTAGAAAAGAGAGCAAAACTGGAAGAAGAGCTAAAGGCAAGCATTGCCGAGCTAGAAGGTCTTCAGCCGCGAAAATTGCTTAACGAAGAAGGATACAGGAGACTTAAGGACAAGTATGGTGATATTTTTGAAGCTGGCATGGGGGCCGAGGCTATTCTACAGGCGTTGAAGCAAATTGATGTGGATGCTTTGCATCAGGATCTACATGACCAGATCCGTAGCACCTCGGGGGGATATCGCAAAAGAGTCAGCCAGCGGCTGCAATTGGTTGAGGCCTTCAAACTCAGTGGAAATAAGCCTGAGTGGATGGTTGTGACTGTGCTTCCTGTATTACCTCCCGCGCTTCGTCCTATAGTGCAACTGGATGGTGGGCGCTTTGTTATTAGCGATCTTAATGATCTCTATCGGAGGGTCATTAATCGTAACAACCGTCTCCGCCGTCTTATGAAGTTAGGTGCGCCGGAAATAATTATCCGGAACGAGAAACGCATGTTACAGGAAGCTGTTGATGCTCTTATTGACAATGGGCGAAGAGGGCGCGCAGTTGTCACTGGTAATAAACATGCCTTGAAATCTCTCGCTGACATTCTGAAGGGCAAGCAAGGACGGTTTCGGCAGAATCTTCTCGGTAAGCGCGTAGACTACAGCGGTCGCTCGGTCATCGTTGTTGGTCCTAAGCTCAAACTTCATCAATGTGGCTTGCCGCGCTACGTCGCTTTGGAGTTGTTTAAGCCTTCGGTTATGCACAAACTCATAGTCAATGGGTATGCCAATAACCTGAAGAGTGCCCGACGCTTGGTGGAAAAAGGTAGCCCTGAGGTTTGGGACGCACTGTATGAAGTAGTTAAGGAGCGTCCTGTATTGCTTAATCGTGCTCCCACATTACATCGGCTTAGCATTCAAGCCTTTGAACCCGTGTTAATCGACGGTAATGCTTTTCAGCTCCACCCCTTAGTCTGTTCCGCCTTTAACGCCGATTTTGATGGCGACCAGATGGCAGTTCATGTGCCATTGTCCAAGGCCGCGGTGAAGGAAGCCAGGGAGCACATGCTTAGTCCTTATAATATGTTGCTACCAAGTTCTGGTGAGCCTGCTACAACACTCACCCTGGATATGGTTCTGGGCTGCTATTATCTTACCATTTCGAAGCCTGGAGCCAGAGGGGAAGGGAAATTTTTCAGCAGTTTTGACGAGGCTAAGTTAGCTTACGAACTGGGCATTATCGAACTTGGTGCCGAAATTGTTGTGCGAGATCCTTCGCTTCGTTCAGATGGGGGGAGGATAAATACTACGGTGGGCAGAATTATATTTAGTGATGCCCTGCCTCCGCAACTTCGTTTTTACGACAAAACGGTAGATAAGGCTTCCTTACGAGCATTAGTCTCTGATTGCATTGCTCTGTTGGGTAATGAAGGTGCTGCCGGAATCCTAGATAGACTCAAGGGATTGGGGTTTGAGTATGCTACAAAGTCGGGCATTTCCATCGCTATGAATGATATTGAAGAGCCTCCAGGCAGGGCCAAGCTTCTTAGGGAATCCGAGGAAAAAGTTAACCTCATTGAGGATCAATTTAACCGTGGCTTGATTACTGAGGGTGAAAAGTATGAAAGCACAGTTCAAGTGTGGATGGAGACTACAGATAAGGTTGCTGAGGATATGTCCCGGGCACTGGATCCTTATGGTAGTGTCTACATGATGGCTACGTCGGGTGCCAAGGGGAATATTTCTCAAATTAGACAAATGGCGGGGATGCGAGGGTTGATGACCGATCCTTCGGGAAGGATCATAGATTTTCCCATCAAATCCAGTCTGCGTGATGGACTGACACCCATGGAGTATTTCATTTCTACACATGGTGCTCGTAAAGGGTTAGCCGATACTGCCTTGAGGACATCAGATAGTGGTTATCTTACCAGGCGCCTTGTCGATATAGCTCAAGACGTCATTGTAAGCGAAACAGATTGTGGCACCACCGAGGGGGTTTGGATATCCCGGGAAACTACAGATATGTCCCTTCCCCCGTTTGAGAACCGGATTACCGGCTACTTGGCGGCCAGCCAGATCGTTGATCCAGCTACAAGCGAAGTCATTGTCGATCGTAACGAAGAGGTTAACGAAGACAAGGTGCGCCAGATTATGAGCACCAATATTGACCGAGTACATGTGAGGTCGACTCTTACTTGTCGCTCTCGATTCGGCGTCTGCCAGAATTGCTACGGTAGGGACCTGGGGAAGAAGCGCCTGGTGAAGATTGGCACGGCTGTCGGAGTCATTGCTGCCCAGAGCATCGGAGAGCCGGGAACTCAGCTTACTCTGCGTACGTTTCACACAGGAGGTGTGGTAGGTGTGGATATTACCACTGGGCTGCCTCGTGTTGAAGAGCTTTTCGAAGCAAGAACACCGGATGGCAGTGCTGTTATTTCTGAGATTGACGGTACGGTTGAGGGGACCCAGACTGACGGAACAAGCGTAGTCAAGGTGATTAGCTCCGAATTCTATTTGGACGAATACCCGACGCCAACTGGAGCGGGGTTAGTCGTAACCGACGGACAATCGGTGGATGCCGGCACTGTCCTATTCTCTCTGCCAGAGAAGACCAGGAAAAGAAAGACTAGCAAGAAATTGCCAGCTATTAGGCGTGGTGAAGCGGGACAATCTCTTTCTGTGGCGGCTAGAGTAGCTGGTCAGGTCGTTATTGAGGGTGAACGTGTTTATGTCAAGCATGAAGAAATCGAAGAGAGGGAGTATAGCGTTCCTCGCGGCACACATCTCCTCGTTCAGTCAGGGGACAAGGTCAAAGCAGGCGACAGGCTTACCAGAGGTCCCATAGATCCTCATGACATCTTGCGTATCATGGGAAAGGATGCAGTCCAGCAGTATCTGATTGATGAGATACAAAAAGTATATCGCACGCAAGGGGTAACCATCCATGACAAGCATATTGCTGTGATTGTTCGGCAGATGTTGGGCAACGTGAGAATTGTTTCCTCAGGAGATACGAAGCTCCTGCCCGGTGAGCTAGTCAGCCGGTTTGACTACGAGGACATGAATGCCAAGGTGTTGGCTGAGGGTGGTGAGCCGGCAACGGCGCAAGCTGCGTTTCTCGGAATGACCAGAGCTAGCTTAAGCAAGGATAGCTGGCTGGCAGCCGCTTCTTTCCAGGAAACTGGCCGCGTGCTTGTTGATGCTGCGATCAAAGGCAAGGTAGATCGGTTGCGGGGTCTCAAGGAGAACGTCATTCTGGGTAAACTCATCCCGTCGCGGGTTCTCTATTCGAGTCCTGATGATGAGAAGAAATTGAAGAAGGGAAGCGTGGAAGAGAAGGAGACCCCGATTCTAGAATTGGCGAGTTAGTAAGAATTCCCCGATGTGGAATCGGGGCGAGGGGTAGCGATGCGGCTTATTTCAAGCAAAGTAGCCTCAGAGGATAGCTCCATTGATTTTGACCTTCGTCCCAGACATCTAAGTGAATTCATAGGTCAAGAAAAGATCAAGGATAACCTAAAGATAGCTATACTCGCTGCTAAGGGAAGAGGCGAGCCACTAGACCATGTCATTCTTTACGGTTCCCCTGGTTTGGGAAAGACTACACTGGCCTACATCATCGCTGCTGAGATGGGAGTTGCGATCAAGGTTAGTTCAGGGCCGGCGATAGAGCGCACTGGAGACTTAGCAGCCATTCTTACCAATCTGCATGAGGGAGACATCCTTTTCATCGACGAGATACACCGGCTCAACCACACCATAGAGGAGAAACTCTATCCGGCCATGGAGGATTTCGTTTTTGACATCTTTCTGGGGAAAGGTCCGTCTGCCAGAAATCTACGGTTAAACTTGCCGCACTTTACTTTGATAGGGGCTACCACGCGCCTGGCTCTACTGAGTCCTCCCCTCCGGGATAGATTTGGGGTGCCATATCATCTTGGTTTCTACGACGAGGCAGCAATACAGGCGATTCTAGAGAGGTCAGCAACCATCCTCAGGGTCAAATCAGAGAAAGAGGGACTTGTCCCAATTGCCCAGCGTGCTAGAGGCACTCCTCGAGTAGCCAATCGTCTCTTGAAGAGGATAAGAGACTATGCCCAGGTCATGGCAGAAGGGGTTATCACCAAGGTAGTGGCTCTGGAAGGGCTTTCAAAGCTGGAGATAGATTCTGTGGGGTTGGACGACATAGACCATAGAGTTTTGCACACGATAATTGACAAATTTGACGGCGGTCCTGTAGGTCTAGATACTATTGCAGCTTCTATTAACGAGGATGCTGATACTATTATGGACGTTTACGAGCCGTATCTTCTTCAGTTAGGTTTTCTAGAACGGACACCTCGTGGCAGAGTAGCCGCCAGGCTTGCTTATGAACATCTGGGACTGCCTTACAACCGGGCATCTAGGGCGTTGGATGCACGGCAGTCCCAACCCGGCTTGTGGGGTCAGAAAGAGGACTAGCTGCGGTTGTTCGTAGTTAGTTGCACAAATCCTTGAAATCCCAAGCACTGGGTCCTGAACAAGTTCAAAATCTGATATGGTTTGGCAAATCCGAGACTCGAATCTTGACACTGTTTAAGGCTCAGAATTCTGGATTCTCGGTTCTTTCCAGGGACTATTCGTAAGCTCTCGCTTCCATCCATAGAGGGATGGCAAAGGCCGATAGAGAAAAGAGCAACAGCAGCCAGCTCCAAGAGCAAATGTTTCCTCCGCTCACGGTGACTACTGCGAACATGACCACAAGCGGGGGAATCAGCAGACTGATAATTTTATGCCTGCGTTGCCTGAGGCGGATAAAGGCGATGGTCCCTGCTGCCAAAGCAGCAAAACTAACAACTATCCACAGTGCATTTGTTTGCAGCCTTGCTGCCCAGTCACTCGCCAAAATCTCATTTCCTCTGCCCAGGGATGAAAACCAGGTGAATGTCACAAGCATGGGCGCTAGCATCAGTGACGCATATAGCCAATCCCGCCGCGCACTTTGTCTCACTATATGGACGAAGACAAAAAGAACCAGAGGTATATAGATGAGCGCTGCTATCCAGCCCCAACCTTGGGGGAGCGAAAGCAGCAATATGCCACTGATCACTACTGGCATAAGATAGTATCCCAGCCAGGGGAAAAGCCATACGGGCTTGCCTCGACGCCAACCATAAATTGCTATGCCAACAGTCAGGGCTAATATAATTGACACGTAGACGATATTTCGCCAGTAATACGAGGTGAAGAGCAAGGCAACTAAGAGGTGGGGCGAGGCGCTGAGGAGTGCCTCTTTCCAGCTACCTTGAGCGTGCGTTTCGTAGATTTGCTTGGCAATTAATTCGGGAGAGCCCAGAGACTGTACCGCGATCTCACTTGCTTCCTCTTTACTTAGCCCCTTTTCTTCCAGCTCCTGGGTCTTCTCCTCGAGATGCGTGTAAAGCTCCTGTGCCACGCCGTCCCTTATAGTATGGTCAATCTTGAGGCTAGCCTTGAACCTGTTTAGATAATGGCTTATGCTACTCACTATTCCAGTCCTATGTTGTTTCCGCCTGTATAACTGCTTTGACTGCCGTAGAAAAATCCTGCCACGTAGCTAACCTTTTGGCCAGGACCTGCTGTCCGTTTTCAGTTATGTAGTAGTAACGTCTCTGCTGTCCATTAGGTAGTATCTGCCATTTACCCGTGATAAGGTCGTCTCGCTCCAGCCGGTGCAGGGCAGGGTAAAGAGTACCTTCCTTGAACTGAAAATAGCCGTTGCTCCTTTTCTGCAGTTCCTTTACTATCTGGTAGCCGTAGGTAGGCTGACGACTAATTAGACAGAGCAGCAAAGAATCAGTGTTTCCCTTCAGCAATTCACGCCCGTAGTTCATCCCTTCACCTCATTCAATGTGTTACCTTATTTTTCACTATAGCACTGCTCACACAGAGTGTCAATACCAGTGACGATAGTGGTCCCGTTGTGATTGCCACAGCGGATTCTAATCGTTGGAATCTGTTTTCGGGAGAAGTACACGGGTTGGAAGGATCATTGTTCGATTCTTGGTGCTTATAGAAAGGCTGGTCGCGAAGAAATAAGGCATGCTTTCAGAAAGCTCGCCATGAAGTAGCTGCTTTCCAGCTATTACTTGCCATGCTACTGTCCTCTTGTAGGAACTCTGACTGGCAAAAGGGGCTGAACAACGTCGCTTTCAGCCCCTTTCCTTATTCGAACGCCGCGGCGGTGACTCTTATCGTATGCAAGTCATCATTCCTGGGCAATGCGGATACGTAGTCGCTGGGTATCGGTATTCGCCGGTGTGGCATTGTCACTTACCTGTACCGTGAAGTTGTAGTTGCCTTTTCTGGTCGGAGTCCCCGAGATGACTCCGCTTGCAGTGTCTATTGCAAGCCCATCGGGCAGGTTGCCACTGGCAATACTCCATGTATATGGTGGTGTGCCACCCAATGCCACAACCGTGGCATTATAGACAGTCTCCTCTACCCCATCCGCTATATTCATGGTGGTAATGATCAGAGTCTCGTTGGCGGCAATGGTAACAGTGTAGCGTTGGGCATCGCTTTTTATTGGTGTTGAGTTGTCACACACCTTTGCGGTAAAGGTGAAATCGCCGCCAGCCGTTGGCACTCCGGAAATGATTCCGGTAACCGAATCCAGACTTAACTCCGCTGGTAAAGTCCCCTTGTCTATGCTCCAGATGTAAGGAGCGACTCCCCCATCGGCCGTAAGTGTAGCATTGTAGGAGACACCAACAGCACCGTTTGGCAGAGACGGCGTCGAAATCTTTACGTGCTTTGTACCTGGCTCGATTGTTTGGGGTGTTGTCATACTCAACTTGATCACCGGTTTGAACGTGATTTGACCAGAACCGATTACATTGACTGATTTCTCAGCATCGAAATCAAAGAGGAGCGCCGTTGTCTGCCCTTCGACAATATCAAAAGGGCGGACGAACTTCAGCTTGCCGCTCGGGAGGATGACATCCTGAAGGTCGCCGTCACCCAGTCTCACCTGCACATTGCTTATCGTCATCCTGATTTGAGTATATTTGCCAGGTTCAAGTTCGGTAACCGCCAGGACCTCTTCGATTCCCTGAATTTGAAGAAGATCGAATGTCTCGTTTCCCGCGAGAATATCCAGCGGCAGCCAACCTGCCTCTTCATTCGTGGAGTTAACAGCTGACTGCTCTTGTTCTTGCTCCTGTTCTTGTTCTTGATTCTGCCCTTGCTCCTGCTCCTGTTCCTGTTCAGCTGCAGCCTTATGTACCTCAACACTTTCTACAGTGACCATTATGCTGGTGACTTCTTCTTCGGGCGGGGCGTCGGTAACCATTATCTGCAAAGTCCCTTTGGCTTGCGCAGTCTCGGGTGCGGCATAGCCGCCTACCAGCAATACGACCATGGCTAAGACTGCCGCTATTGCCACAGTTAGAACACCGCTTTTCATTGTTTGTTTCTCCTTTCCGTGCATTGTTCTGCTTCTAACTACTAATAACGACAAAACAAGAGAAGTGTCAGGTCGGGTTGATTACTAGCGTAAGATGCAGATCGGCGGAGCCGGAAAATACTGCTGCGTGTCTATCCCTTTGCCTTCGTCCCTCCGGCTTCTACTCGAGCGACTTTTGCTCCTGCCGGGCGCCACTCTCACCGATCTGGGGCTTGAGGATATATTTTCCGTTATTACCGGTCGCCACCACTGTAATATCGAAGGTAAAGCTCGTAACAGTATCAGTTGCAACCTCGAATGGCATCGATAGATGCAGTTTGCCGCCTGGCAGCTTCACATCTACAGTCTGCCCGGTTGACT
>CAYGWI010000020.1:0-12756 GCA_964353715.1 uncultured Dehalococcoidales bacterium
GATGCGATCCACGCTGTTGAGTCACTACACACCACTTCCTACTTTTCCCACAGACTGGAGGTCGTTTTCTTGAGATACGTGGTAGTGTCAATGTTACACCCGACGCCCTGTATTGTCAATCGTTTTTGTGGGGATCTCCGCAGGTCGCCAAGAGGTCACCGGATTGACAAGGGCCGGGCGCCAGGTTTCAGTCAAGGCGCTCCTGGCCGCAGGGAGCAGAGCCTAACCTACTGGTGGATGTGTCTGATGAATCAAGCAATTACAGAAGTGTGGGAGGGTGGGATGTTGCCAGGATGCCAAAATTGAATGGAAAGTCAAAATCAAACGGCCTGTAGATGGAGACGAGGTCGCTGCCGGCCAGCCGGCAACGACCTCAGTATTACTAAAGAGCCTGTCCTGGCTATTCTCAGGCTTGGCTACCTGTGCCAAAATGCCATGTGACGCCCCCCAGATTATGCCGGGGAGGCTACGACTACCAGCAAAATCCTTATCTGCCTCGCCGGGCTCCTGCTCCCGCTTCCTTGCGCTTTCGTCTAATAAAGCGTCACATTGCCGGACCTGTCTGTAACTATGCCGGTGGTACCCGGCGTCTTGGCATTCTTATCTGCATCGCTGGGTCCCTGCTTCCATTGCTTGCCCGCTTCGTCTCTGCCGTCCGGCGGGTGCCAATTAGGATGGGTATGGAACTCGCCAACCACTTTCCCACCCGGTGGTGGTGCAGGAGGGAGAGGGTCGATACTGCTACGATTGCCGGCAGGCCAGCGCTGCACTGTTAGATTGCCGTCCGCATCTTCATAAATCCACCCGCCTTCCTCATGCCGGGTAGTAGCGTTGTCTGCACTTGAATCAGCCCAGGCCGCTGCCATCGCTGCCTTGACGACCGGGTCATTGGCTATCTGCTCCGGAGTTTTGTTGTCTGCCAGAGGACTGATCTCGGAAGCAAGAACAGGACCAGTGGCCGTCTCTGCGACAGCAGGTGCAGCCAGCACGGCTGGACTCCAGGCGATACAGGCTATTAGCACACATAACAGGGCTATGAATGATCTCCAACTAGCTTTCACGTTTCCTCCTTTTCCCATTGACTTCTGAAACCGTTCTGTATCCAGCAATGGCGCGCTTACTCGGAGTAGTAGAGGTCAATGACCGCACCGCTGGTCTTGTTCACGAAGACATGAGGCTCACCGCCGCGCGTAATAGGCGAGGAAAATGGGAAGTAAACGTGCCAATAGGTCAACTCATCCTCGACC
This sequence comes from uncultured Dehalococcoidales bacterium, assembly GCA_964353715.1. Lineage (GTDB taxonomy): Bacteria > Chloroflexota > Dehalococcoidia > GIF9 > AB-539-J10 > RBG-13-51-36. The sequence goes on from CAYGWI010000020.1 coordinate 1,248, forward strand.
TCCGTATCACGGCCATCCAGAGTCATCACCCCGTCATTTTCCACTGCTTCAGTGGCGATTGTGATTGCCTCCTCGCTGGTGATGCCGCCTCCACCTGTACAGCCAGCAAAGGGAAACGTCAGCATTATCATTGTCACCCCCATCAGCAGCCAGATTCCGTGTTTCCTTTTTCGCATTTCCTACCTCCTTCCCTCGTTTTGGAGCCCGAGGGTAGCATTCTAGTTTCCTGGAATCTCAGTCTGCATCTATTTTATCACACACCCGCGCGGTCAAACGTTTTGCCTCCTGGAAAGAACTTACCCACGCAGGCATATCGACGTCGCCTCTTTGGACTGAGTCAATATCAGGGGATTGCTGCGCTGCTTTGTATTCATTCAGAGATATGCTGCCCTGGAGGACCGGAGAGGGATTCTATTTCTTGACCAGCAGCAGGGACAGGATATTGTACTTCCCTTCTATCTCGTATGCTTCGCTTATCTCTCTTTTGTGCGCACGCATCAGCTTGTCGGCGGCTTGGGTGACCTCCGGCCAGTCATCAAACTTGTAGTCGTGAAGGCCGAGAGCGCCTCCGGAAACAAGATGGGGCCAGATGAGGCGGAAGTCACTCTCCACATATGCCTGCTGGTGGCAGCCATCAATGAATCCAAACATGAATCTATGTCCTTCGGGGAAGGTGACTTCTCTGGAATCTTCCCTTATGGTGATGATGTTATCAAGACCTCGAGTTGATTCCTGGTAAGCTGCTAACATCGAGCGGCCCTGGAGAAATGCTTGATAGACGTCAGTTGCCTTGATGCCACTTTTGCTCAGAGTGTTGTCCAGAGCGGGGTCGAAAACATCGATGGCGTATACCTTCTTACCATATGTCCGGGCAAAATTTGCCAGCCTGGCGGTGCCTCTGCCCACATAAGCGCCGATTTCAACGATATCCCCTTCCAGTTTACATAATGCCCGTTCCCTTATAAACTCTATGAGGACCTCGTAACCCACGAAATCATCGGGGTCGTCTTCCAGTGGAGTCCCGAGGGAAATTCTCCTAACGGTCGGTTCCAAACTCATCTTACGAGCCAATGTCCGGGCTATAGTATTTTAACTCCACTCAGGGCCGCTATAGCCAGTATCGCTGCTGCCGATGTCCAGGTATTCCTTTCGTGGATCTGTGGTTCCAGTTCCGATCGTCTTATCTCCTTTTGCGGCCAGTATATCTCCCGATAAAACACGCCGTCGCTGTCCTGAAATTGCAACACCCAGTCCAGCACCATCCTGGCTTTGTCCTGGGCGCCCATCTTTGTCAGGGCCAGAACAAGCTCAAAGGTCTCAGCTACGCATACCGACTGTCTGTCGGCAAAGCATTTACACCCCCACCCGTCTATGATGAAATCCTGCCATCTTGTTAAGATGCGCTCTTCCGCTTGCTTCCCCTTGAGCAGTCCCACGAGGACGGGGTAATACCAGGTCATGGCATGCCCGCTCTTATCCTCGCCTAACCTGTCGAAGCGTTCGGGGTGGCTTCTAATTGCTCTAGATAGCTTCCGGGATGCCTTATTCCAGTCGGACTTCTCTACCCTCAAGGTTTCGGCGATCCTTGTGCCGCATTCAATACTGAGCCATGTACTGCTGGAGGCCGTTAAGATTGCTCCCGGCCAGACCTCATTGTTCTCACTTAGTCCCCAATAGATTTCGCCACCCGGCCGCTGTAAACTCAAGGCGAAGTCTATGGCCTTCTCCACCGCAGGCCACATGTAGCGGAGAAAATCCAGGTCCCGGGTAGTGAGGTAGTGAAACCACATCCCTGTTGCTATGTAGGTGCTGAAATTCGTATCTTTGGTCAGGTCCTGAGGTTTATCGTTGACATAACTGAAATACCAGCTTCCATCAGGATTCTGGGTATCACGCATCCACTTGTAGGCCAGGCGAGCCTCACGAACGTGGCCGCTGAAATCTAACGCCATGGCGCATTCTACGTGGTCCCAGGGGTCTGTGATGCCGCCCCGGTACCAGGGAATAGCTCCGGAAGGAAGCTGTTGGCTAATGATGAAGTCTGCCTGGCTTTGGATCAGCCTTTGAATATCGTTCGGCATTCCTTCAGATTGCACTGTATCTGCTTCCACTTATGCGTTAGAGGCTCTTCTTTGTTTTCTCGATCTCCTGCTCCACATCTCTATTCGCCTCCTGAATTGGCCGTCGCTTTGGCACTCCCGGACGGCGGGGATACTTGCCCGGCGTTGGGCATATTTTATCAATAATCACCAGATAGCGCGCATCGGTGAATTCATCCAATTCTATTTTCTTTGTCTGGTCCAGTCTGCCGCCCAGAACAGCGATGGCTTTCTTCGCCCTGGCTACCTCCTGCTCGATCTCTCCTTTCTTCTGGGCTATGAACCTTCCCCCGACCCTACAAAAGGGCAGGGTCAATTCCACCAGGGTGGGCAGCAAGGCCACTGCACGGGAGAGGACCAGCGCAAATTGCTCACGATAGGCCGGCAAATGAGCTGCTTCCTCAGCTCTACTATTCAGCACCTCCACGTTGTCCAGCTCCAGTTTGCGGATAATGTGGTTGAGGAAAGCGGTCTTCTTTGCTGTCGGTTCAATTAGCACCAGCCCGGGCAGGGGGAAGAGGATTTTGAGCGGCACTCCGGGGAAGCCGGCACCTGTGCCTACGTCTACGATTCTGAAATCCGGGCTGGCCACCTCTTCTTCTGACAGAGCCAGGGTGACGGTCAGGGAATCAACGAAGTGCTTTACCTGCACCGATGAGTAATCTGTTATGGCCGTGAGGTTGATTTTTTTGTTCCATTCGATTAGCTCCCGGTAGTAGAGCTCGAATTGCTCTACCTGCCCGGCACTTAATTCTATTCCTAGCTTGCCTGCTCCTTCAATGAGTTTTTTCATCGCTGGCCACGCCTAAGATTCACAGGTCGCTTGACAGATTCATCCCCCCCTTGAGCTCGTCGGGGGTAGCCTAATTCTACCGTAACTGCCATTCACAGGTCGACATGCTCACCATGATCAATTCAGCTGTTTTAGCCGAGGACAAAACTCGCCAATACGTTCACTGTAGTGCGACCCTTCAGGGTCGTGCGGCACGAGGCCAAGGTCCCGCACTACATCCACCCGTGGCGGCGGGTCTCGTTCCCGGCCAAGCTTGATTCATCGGGCCATTCCATTTTTGAGCAGGCTTTCCATTTGACAAAATAGTAAGAAAAATCATAAAATACTGACTTTGCTTATGCAGGAGGTGAGAATGAAACAAAGGGATATGCGTGTAATAGGCAGATGCTTTGGCACTGCTGTGCTTGGGCCCCGAGGGCAGTTGGTGATTCCCGTGGAAGCCCGAAAAGAACTTGGCATAGATACTGGCAACAAATTCCTGGTTTTCGGTCATTTTGAGGGGTTGGGGCTTAGCCTTATCAAGGTTGAGGCAGCAGAAAAGATGCTCAACATCATAAGCAGCCAGCTTGATGAGGTTGCCAAATTGGTTAAGGAGAGTAAGGCCGCCGATGCTGGAATAAAGGGTGAAAGCGACCCGGGTCAATGACCCATTGAAGTACATAATACGCTATCTTTTGCCAGACACTGTAGAACTGCTGTTATAATGAGTGGTTTGCCTAAATACAGAGGAGTGTATAAAGGAAGATGAAAAAAAGGCTAGCAATAATAGTAACAGTCTGCGTGGTTGTTATTGGTATAGTACTGGGCGTCGTACTTACCAGAGGCACCGGCCCCCAATCTACAGCGACGACTGTAAACGTTACCCGAGGCGACGTAGTGAAAACCGTCCTGGTGGATGGCAATCTACTAATGTCTAACAAAGCGTATTTATCATTTGGCACCGTAGGCACAGTGACGGAGGTGCTGGTGGAAGAAGGGAATAACGTGACAGAAGGTCAGGTATTAGCCAGGCTTGATGCGCCGTCTTTGGAATCAAGTGTAGAGATGGCTGAGTTGCAGGTCGAAATAGCACAGGAACAGGTCAAGGCAGCCCGAGCGCAGTATGAAATCGCCCTGATTAACTGGAATGCGGCTGTCGCCAACACGACGTTGAAGAAGGTGTACCGGGAACAAGTCAACATAGCCGAAGCGAATTGGGAAACAACAAAAGCGAATCTCGAGATAGCAGAACTTAGCCTGGAATCGGCAGAGCTCAACCTGGAAAAGGCACTAATAGTGTCTCCCTTTGATGGCGTGGTGACTGACGTCGCCATAACTGAAGGAAGGGAAATCACGGCGGCGATGCTGGCCAGTCCGGCAATAACCGTGATTAGCACCGGTGAGATGGAATTGAGCGGATTTATCGATGAGATAGATGTGCCCGCGGTCGAAGTAGGCCAGGCAGCGATTATCAGTTTCGATGCCCTGCCGGACGAAGAAGTGAGTGGCAAGGTCGTTTTTGTCTCCTTGGTGAGCACGGTACGAGCCGGGGTGATATCTTACGCCGCCACCATGAGTTTGGAAGATAACGTTACCGGGCTCAGGGATGGTATGAGCGCCACCGCTGAGGTCATCATCGAGCGGCGTGATGATGTGTTGTTGATACCGAACAGAGCTATTCGAGGGACCCTGGAGAACCCGAAGGTTGTGGTGCTCGTAGACGGGCAGCAGGAAGAAAGGGAAATCACCCTGGGGCTGACCGACGGGATAAACACTGAAGTTTTGTCGGGATTGCAAGAGGGGGAACAGGTAGTATTGCCCACTTCCCAGGAGCGGCAAGACGGCTTTTTCATGAGGTAATTAATGCTGGAACTTGAAAACATAACCAAATTGTATAGAGCAGGGCAGACCGAAGTCCCTGCTCTGCGGGGGATCAGCTGCCGCATTGAGTCAGGGGAGATGGTATCCATCGTGGGGCCTTCAGGCTCGGGAAAGTCCACCCTGATGAACATCATCGGCTGTCTGGATAAGCCTACCTCCGGGAAATATCGTTTGGATGGCATCGAAGTGGACAAACTCAACGATAATCAGTTGGCTGAGATAAGGAACAAGAAGATAGGCTTTGTCTTCCAAAGCTTCCACTTATTGTCCCGGACCACGGCTTTGGCCAATGTGGAACTGCCCCTTATCTACAGTGGCGCCGGCAACCGACGGCAAAGGGCTTTGCAGGTACTGGAGTCGGTGGGACTGGCTCATCGTGTGAATCACAGGCCAAGCGAGTTGGCTGGAGGGGAGCAGCAGAGAGTGGCTATCGCTCGAGCCTTAGTAGGTAATCCCTCTCTTATCCTGGCCGACGAACCAACAGGCAACCTTGACACCCGGACCAGCCAGGAAATCATGGCGATTTTCAAGAGACTGAATGAGCAGGGAATGACCATCGTCCTGATTACTCATGAGCTGGACATCGCTGCCTTTACCCAGCGCACCATCAGAATCCGCGATGGCCTGATAGAGGCATCGGAATGAAACTCTGGGATTGCTTTACCACTGCGCTGCGGGCTTTGCGTGGTAACAAGCTAAGGTCAGTTCTGACCATGCTGGGTATTATGATTGGTGTGGCTGCGGTGGTTTCGGTGCTATCCCTGGGAGGGGCGCAGACAGCCATGGTAGAAGAGTCTTTTGCCACTCTGGGGTCTAACCTGCTATATGTCACACCTCGTGAACTGGGCATGAGTGGAGTGGGATCTCAGTCAACGCTGACTTTGGAAGACGCGCAGGCTATCGCCCAAAATGCCCCTTCCGTGGAAGATGTGTCGCCAATGACGCAGACCTACGCTCAAGTTGTAGCCGGAGGGGAGAGCCTTAGCAACACAATTATTGCCGGGGTGACTCAAAGAGCCGAAGTGGTGGACAACTATGCCGTGGCACAGGGCAGCTTCATAACCGACTTCGACTATGGAGCGAGGTCGAGGGTAGCTGTCCTGGGGAGCGAGGTAGCCAAGACCCTTTTTGGCGAAATGGACCCTACTGGCCAGAGCTTGAGGATTGGCGGGCGTCAGTTTCAGGTCAGCGGTGTACTGGAAAGCAGGGGGATGGGATTTGGACTTGAAGACATGCGGGTCTACATTCCGTTGTCCACATTCTATGCTACGCTGGCAACCTCACAGGTGGGCAGCCGCGGGAATAGCGTTGGCACGATCAGCGTAAAGGCCAAGAGCAGCGACGACCTGGAATCTGCCGAGGAAGAGATCACCACTATCCTGAGGCGTGCCCATGGCATCAGGGAAGGGGAAAGCGACGACTTCAGGGTTATCAGTGTAGAGTCGGTGGCACGCCAGGTCACCCAGGTGCTGGGAATACTCCAGCTCGTCCTCGCCGGCATAGCCGGCATATCCTTGCTTGTTGGCGGCATCGGCATTATGAATATCATGCTGGTCTCAGTGACCGAGCGTATCAGGGAAATCGGTTTGCGCAAGGCAGTAGGGGCCAAGCGTCGGGATATTCTGACTCAATTCCTTATTGAAGCCGCCACGCTGGGTCTTTGCGGCGGGGCGGTGGGAGTGGGCCTGGGGTGGATTATAGTCAAAATCATGTCTATGATAGCGACAAATGCTGGTTTCTCCTTTGCGGCTGTGCTTCCGGGCTACGCCATTGCCCTGGCAGCAGGCGTTTCAATTTTTGTCGGGCTTGTTTCCGGGCTCTATCCGGCCGTCCGGGCTGCACAACTCGACCCCATCGAGTCCTTGCGTCACGAATAAACTACTTCCCCTGAATCAAGGACAAAAACTCGGTGCGGGTGGCCACCTTGCTTCGGAAATTCCCCCTCACCGATGAAGTTATCACGGTTGTTCCGGGCTTTTTTATCCCGCGCATAACCATGCACAAGTGCTCAGCCTTGATAACCACAGCCACCCCGGCGGGTTCAAGCGCATCAAAGATGGCGTCAGCAATTTGCTGGGTCATCCTCTCCTGAAGCTGGGGGCGCCTGGCGCAGATTTCTACCACCCTGGCCAGCTTGCTTACTCCTACCACTCTGCCACCAGGGCTGGGGATATACCCGACGTGGGCCACGCCATAGAAGGGCAAGAGATGGTGTTCACACATGGAATAGAACGGAATGTCCCTCAGGATCACCATCTCTTCATATCCTTCCCCAAAGTCCACCACCAGTTCGGCTTTGGGGTCGGCGTCCAAACCGCAAAAGAGCTCGGCATACATTTCAGCCACCCTCTGGGGCGTGTCCTTCATGCTCTCTCTGAGGGGATCCTCACCGATAGCTTCGATTATGGAGACCATTGCCCGTTTGATTCTATTCTGATTAACCATCTAAATCCCTCTCTTTACAAAGCTTACGCTGTCTTTGTCTATGCTAGCATAGGAATCTGAACCGAGGTAAAGGAGCGGTTTTATCTTATCTAGGTCGAGAACCTCCGTCGGGGTAAATGCTTCCTTGGAGACGTGGACAGCTACAATCTCACCGACTATCCAGATGTGGTCACCATAGGGCTTGCTGTCCAGCAGCTTGCATTCATAGGCAGCGTAGGCATCTTTCAAGATAGGTGCCGTGGTCTTCAAAGGCTTTTCTTTCTTGATATTGAATCTCTCAAATTTGTCCATCTGCTGCCCGGATGTGCCGCCTACGGCAGCGGCCAGGGAGGCTTTTTCCAAGGGAATGAAATTGATGCCGAACTCCCGGCTTTCCGCGATGAGCTGATAGGTGAACCTCTTAGATGTGACCGCCACGCCATAGATCGGCGGCTTGAAGGAAATCGAACTATGCCAGGCGGCGGTCATGGCATCATCTCTGCCCCGGGCACTGGCGGTAACTATAACTGCTACCTTGGGATAGTGCTGGCCGAATTTCCCTATGTCCTCGGTAACGATTCTTGACATAACTTTCCCATCCTTCCTATTTGACTGAACACCAGATCCTAATTTCTAAACTCTAAACAAATTCTTCCAAAATGTAAAAGCAAAAGTGCAAAATGACAGGGTAAGAGTTAAGAGTTTTTACGTTTTGATTTGTCATTTTGATTCTTGACCTTTGATTTTTTGATTTCGTTCGTGATTCAGTGCTTCGTATCTACTATCTTTCATGTTGGGAATTTCAGGACTTCCTCAACAGCTCCCAGCTCGGCGGGAACTTCTATCGGTGCCCGCGCATATCTTGCTGGCACGCCGGGGTCTTTCAACCCGGTGCCGGTGATGATACAGACTACGCGCTTGCCCGAGAAGTCTCTCTTCTTGGCCAGCTTAATAAGCCCGGCTAGCGAAGCCGCTGAAGCTGGCTCACCGAATATACCTTCCTTAATTGCCATCAAGCTATAAGCGTTCATAATCTCGCCATCAGTAACACAGTCAATAATGCCTCCTGACTCGTCTCGGGCAGCTACGGCTTTCTGCCAGCTGGCGGGGTTTCCGATGCGAATAGCTGTGGCAATCGTCTGGGGCCGTTTGACGACCTTGTCCAGCACTATGGGGGCGGCGCCGGCAGCCTGGAAGCCCATCATTCCGGGAGTGTGGCTGGCCTTGCCGGCACGGCGGTATTCCACGAATCCCTTCCAATAGGCGGTGATATTGCCGGCATTGCCTACAGGGATGAAGAGATAATCGGGAGCATCCCCCAGGTCGTCTACAATCTCAAAAGCTGCCGTCTTCTGGCCTTCGATGCGATCAGGATTCAGTGAGTTTACCAGCGTGACGGGGTGTTTTTGAGTCAACGCGCGTACTATGTGTAGTGCCTGGTCGAAGTTACCTTTTATGCCTATAATCTGGGCGTCGTAAACAAGGGCCTGGGCCAACTTTCCCGTGGCTATTTTCCCTTTAGGAATAATGACGATAGCCTTGAGACCGAATCTAGCACCGTAGGCAGCTGCGGAGGCACTGGTGTTTCCTGTGGAGGCACAAATGATGCTCTGGCTGCCGCTCTCCACTGCCTTAGCTACTGCCACGACCATGCCCCGGTCCTTGAAGGAGCCAGTGGGGTTACAGCCTTCGAGCTTGAAATAGAGTTCTCCACAGCCAAGCTCCCTCTCCAAAATCTGTGACCTCACCAGAGGGGTGTCTCCTTCCCCGAGCGTGATCAGAGGCGTAGCGTCGGTAACTGGCAGGAAATTACGATATCTCTTCAGGACCCCTGGCTTCATTCCTCAACTCTGATAAAGTTGCTGACCTCGTTAACCTCCGGTAGCTGCTTTAGTTGCCTGAGAGCCTTTTGCATCGCCTTTTCCCTGGCGGGATAGGTCATAATGACAATTGTGGCGGTTTGTGCTGGTAAGCCGCTTCCTTTCTGGATCACAGATGAAATGCTTATGGAATTGTCGCCCAGGACTTTGGAGATTTGAGCCAAAACACCGGGGCGGTCGGGCGCATTCAGCCTGAGATAATACCGTGTCTTCAGCTCGGACATAGGCTTAGCACTCACTGTCTCGTTTAGCCTCAGTTCAGGGACATTATTTACCCCGCGATAGATATTCCTGGCTATCGCCAGGACATCAGCCACAACAGCGCTGGAAGCTCTGAGTGCGCCAGCTCCTTCCCCATAAAAGACCAGTTTGCCAGCCAGATCGGTTTCCACCTCGACGGCATTATAGACGCCATCTACTTTGGCCAACTGAAAATCCTGTGGAATGAAAACAGGATGAACCCTCATCTCAACTTTGTCGCGATCCCTCCTGGCAATGGCCAGGAGCTTTATGGCGTAGCCAAATTCTCTGGCATACAGGAAATCTTGAGCGGCAATATTTGATATTCCTTCGCGGTATACATCTTGAGGGGTGAACCTGGTGCCAAAGGCCAGGTTGGACAAGATGACCAGTTTATAAGCGGAATCTATCCCTTCTATATCATTGGCGGGATCGGCTTCGGCATAACCTAATTTTTGAGCTTGCTTTAAGGTCGGAGCAAAGTCCAGTCCCTCTTGTGCCATCCGGGTCAAGATGTAATTAGTAGTCCCGTTAACGATGGCATGAATGGCCGAGATGCTATTGGCAGCTAAGTCCTGCTGGAAAGTGGAGATCAATGGTATGCCGCTGCCTACGCTTGCCTCATAGCGGATGTCGGTATTGTGTTTCTTGGCCAGAGAGAATAGCTCATGTCCGTGTTTGGCTATTACCTCTTTGTTGGCAGTAACTATGTGCTTTCCGCTGGCCAGGGCTTGCTTTATGTATTCTGTGGCCGGATATTCACCGCCGATAAGTTCGATTACTATGTCTACTTGAGGGTGAGAGAGCACTTCTTCAGGATGGCTGGTCAGCAGGTTCGGCCCGATTTCTATCGGGCGTCGTCTCTTCACATCGCGCACCAGCACTTTTCTCAAGGTCAAGGGAAGTCCTGCTTGCTCAGCCAGGGCATCTGCCTTGGTGGCCAGAACTTCCGCCACACCCGTGCCCACAGTCCCCAGGCCCAGCAAGCCGATGCCAATAGTCTTCTTCGTTGGCGTGTTACCTTCCCTCGAGAACCTTGTTTACCGCCCACGATAGCTTGGTGGCATTCAAGTAGGTTTCGACTGTGCTGTTGCTGGCCCAGGCCGCTCTCCAGTCGCTGAGGCGTTTATCTATCAAGTTTGCCATGGTTTCCTGTTCAAGTACGCGTTCGCCACTATCCATAACCATAACCAGCCAGTAGCCACCGGTGGTTTTCACCGAGGTGTCTTTGACTGGCTCACTTACCGTGTTTACAGTCATGTTGAAAGCGACTGCGTCGAAGGTGGTACTGCCCATGATTCCTCGTCCCAGTCCATCAAGCTTGCCTCCGAATGCCTTGCTTATATGCTGGGAATAGTTCCCCGCCAGAGCACTGAAGTTGGTGCCGGCTGCCAGCTGGGCCTTGACCTGCTCCCCCTGGGCTTTGCTGGGCAGCAGCATAACCAGCGCGTCTATCGTCTGATTCTGTGCAGCAGTGACCTTTATGAGCCAATACCCCACCTCTTTGACCGCCGTCCCATCGTAAATGGGCTGGCTCAGCATCGGCGGAGTAACGTTGAAAGCAGCATCGGCAATCAGGCTATTCGGCATCAGTTCTTCAGGCAGCCAACCCAGGTCGCCCTCAATTGAGGAGTTGCGGGAATAATTCTTGGCCAAAGCGGTGAAGTTGCCACCAGCCACAACTTTGGCCGTCACCTCGTTGGCCACCTCCTGGCTCTCTACAAGCATCACTTGAATGTGAGCCTGCTGCATCCTTGTACCGTTCAGGCCGACACCAAAGTGGTCCCTGAGCTTCTCTTCCAGCAACACAGCCGTGACCATGTCTCGATACCTGTCATCATACTGGTACTGTTTCAATCTAGCGTCTACCTCCGCAGCAGTGACCGTGATGTTCAGACTCGGCGCAGCCTGTCTCAGCAGTTCACCGTCGATAATACTATCCGCGGCCATACTGGCAAAGTAGCTGCCATACGAAGAAAGCATTGTGCGGTTAATGCCCAGGGTCAAGGCATCTAGAGTCTCCGCAAAGTACTTCATAGTGAAGTGGACGTTGTTCACTTCGATAACGACCTCACGCCACGCCGCAGTGCCGGCCTCACGCCTCTTAATTTCGCTGATGCCCACCCACAACCCGATACCAACCAGGAAGACAGTAGCGGCGATTATCACGATTCGGCGTATCTTCATCTGCCGCTGCCATTTGGACAGCTGGT
>CAYGWI010000021.1:0-12682 GCA_964353715.1 uncultured Dehalococcoidales bacterium
GGGCGCGTAAGTTTCGTAAGATGCTGGGTGGTGGCATGCGGCAGGCAGGGGTTATCGCGGCTGCAGGCATTGTGGCACTGGAAACAATGGTAGATCGGCTGGCTGAGGACCACGCCAACGCCAGGCGTCTGGCGCAGGGGCTCGCAAGCATCAAGGGAATAAGGCTGGCCCAGGACGATATACCGACCAACATCGTGATGTTCCGTCTCTCTCCGGTGTTGTCTGTCGTCGAGTTTATGGAAGGCCTTCAAAAGGCTGGGGTGAAGATAGGATTGCGTGACGGCCGTCCATTCCGTGCCGTCACTCATCAAATGGTGTCATCTTCCGATATCGATGAGGTACTGGCACGCATTGAGACGGTTTGTCGCAAGCTGCATTGGGCTCGAAAGTGACCGTGGCGGGCCGCACGGAGGGAATATCATTGAGCTATTTCAGACTGGGTTGCATACACCTTGTGCAATGCGGCGATGTCTGACATTGCTGCCCGACAACGATAGACTTTGGCTAGCCGGCAGGGCATTCTTGATGGAAGGTAGATGTTGGTGAACGAACGCGAAGTCCCAAACTACTGGCCTGGCGGTTGCTTCGGTTGCTCAAGGACTAATCCTCATGGTTTGCATCTCCGTTTCTGGTATTCAGAGCATGGTTGTTTCACCAGGTGCACGATTCCCGACTACTTGTGCGGGATAGATGGGATAGTCCACGGTGGCGTCCTTGCTCTGCTTCTTGACGAAGTAGCTCAGTGGACAAACATCGCGCGTCTGGGCCAGTTCGGGATGACACGCAGTATATCGATTCGGTACTTGAAAGCCGTGAGAACAAACACGGAAATTACCGTAGAGTCTCAAATCATCAGCCGGGATGACAAAAATGCGGTTCAGCAGTCGACAATTCATACGGCTGACGGGACTCTGGTGGCGGAAAGCAGAAGCGAATGGATGCTTCCCAAACTTCCTGTGATTGCCAGAGTGACAAGTGCTGATGAGGCAACATTGCAGGAATTCCTGGCGAAATACCAACCAAAAGAAGAGACTGTTGAGCAATAGCCACTTCGTGTTGTGAATTATTCACTTGTGTCCTGTATGGAATAGAGCAACTTTGGTTCAACGAAAAGCCAAATTGTTCGCTTACCTTCCTCGAACCACCTGGGTAGGCAGGCAATTGCTAAGCCATTTCAGGCCTGCTTTGAATCCTCGCTCTTGAAGATGACACCGTCTGGCTCTATCAGGTTATGATGGCGGACTGATGTTCCTGGAACGGATGCATTCTCAGGACCAGTGAGAAAAGGAAGGGATACTTCGATTTCAAGTGCTGAACGTAGTCTAACCATTCGCTGGCCAGGTGGTCATATAGTCTTTGGATATCACCAGCAAGGTGCTTCAGGTCATTATCAGGTAGACCGACAAGCGATGGTCTGGCCTCAAGCTCTTCATCCAGGTGGGTAACTGCCCAGAGCAGGTCCGTAAAGCGATCATGCTCCAGCAGGCTGGGATTCTCAAGCAGCGTCAGCAGAAACTCTCGCCTCTGCGCCAGGAAGGTTTTGAGCCCGCCCAGGTCTACATTCCGGCAGTCAACCTCGACTTTGAGATGGTCCGCGAAGGTGACAGCTTTTTGGAAATCTTTCCTTGTCCAGCTTTCAGCAATGTTCAGATGCCTGGAGATCTCCAGGCGGTTGTCGAAATGTTTGAGGAGGTCCTGAAGGAGGTAGTTACCAAGTTCGCTGAAAAAAGCTCCCACCACCATATTGAGTTTCTCCAGTTTAGCTTGCTTCTCCCGGCGGGCCAGGAGGCGCTCGATGATAACTACTACCAATAGAACCTCGAGGGGCAGAAAGGCAAGATCACCGACCATATAGATAAATATGTGGTGAATATCGTGAAAAATGAGGTAATGGATGAAATATACAAGTGCAGAAAGCGCCACAAATGCAATAGCTAAGTAGATAACAAATGGCAAACGCTTTCGCATGTTAGTTACCGGCACTTCGAATAGTAAACGTGTACAACATAGTCCAGCTTTAGTTGAATATTATAGTGAGATAATCGACATCGGGCAATAGGATGGGTTTGAAATGTCCAATACTTCCGAATGGAGAGAGGATCTGTCGGCATGTTACAATCCATTCGTATGGACTATTCGCAAAGCGTGCTGCTCTATCAAGATAAGCCTAAATACGGGCTTCTTATGAAGCTTGTTCTGGCAATACCTGCGATATTAGTGGGGTCGAGCATCTATTTATGGTCCACGGGTGACACTCTCATTGGTCTAACCTTGCTAATTGAGGCTTTCATAATTGGACTCATATTCTGGTTTGTATTACCTCGCGAATACCAGGTGTACGACAATCATCTACGCATAGTGTTAGGTGGACCGTTCTCAGTCAAAATCAGATTTCAGAACATAGAGAAAGTAAGAACCACAAGCAGGCTAGCTTTAACTGTTAATTTTGCCACTGCGATAACCAGGACTCATGTAGAAATAGTTATAAAAAAGGGAATGAGCATCGCGATCACCCCTGCAGATTATGAATCGTTTGTGGAAAAGGCAAACCAGGCGTTGAGCGAGTGGGTAAGCACAAGCGGCTGGTTAGAGTCTGGTGGAAAGACCGCTCGAGACACTAAAGATTTCTGAAGTGCCAGATTGGCTGCGAGGCACATTTCATCGGATTGCATATTTTGCCAACTAATATCGTTCCCAAAGGAGCACTTCAGGAACGAATCTTGAATTTGGCTACCTGGGGAGATGGTAGGAATTCCCATTCCCCCATACAACCGGAGTCGGCAGCAGCTACTTCAAGATGCAGCATGGCAATACCACAATCCAAACGTTTGGAGACGTTGAACTCCGGCCCCCTAGTCTTTACGAAGACCGTGATACCATCGGCTTGCATGTCAAACCCCCATGGTTGACGATTCACAGCAGAAGGAGCGAACCTGGCAGCTTCAAGAGATACGCTTACCCAATTTGGCCACTTCTCCTTTGGCAAGCCTCTAACCAAGTTAGAAAGTGCCAGGCGATTATGTGACCGCCCAAAGCCGGTCATCAACTTCTCCTCCCATGACTCGGGCTCCTGCGCATAGCCCACCGGAGTTATGGCCAGTACCCGTTCTTTGCCGCTTACCTCTAGAAGAGAAGCCACGATCTCCCGTCTGAAAAAGCCTCCGACCCAACACGTATTTAATCCCAAAGCTGTCGCCTCCAAGATGATTCCCTCACCCGTGTAGCCGACCTCCTCCTGGACAAACGGACCATCCATGTCTCCAATAAATGCGATGAAAGCCGGGGCATCTTTGACCTTGCCGTAGCTTCCAACAATGCCTTTGAAAACGCTTTCTGCCGATTCGGTTACAAGACGTGACCGAGCATGAGGAAATGGAGCGAACTGGCGACAGACCTTGTCCAGAGCCGCCAGGGCCTCCGGCGCTATGGGTAGATCTGGGTCGAAACGTCTGCGTGACCTTCGCTTCTGAATTGCCGGATGCCATCTTGAAAAAGGGATGTCCATATACTTCTAATAGCCGTGGCTTACCCCATGTGCTCAAAACTGATCTCCGACTGAATAGCGATTCGTTGACCAGTTCTGAAGGAGCAGTCCTGTAATTCTACTCGAAAGGGTATACCTTGCCTGTTTCCTTTCCCATTGCCTGCAACAATGCTTTGCCACCGGAGAAAATGGGAGAAGCTTCTTGAGGCGATTTGCGAACCATGGTGATTGACCCTGTCGGACACGTAGATGCGCAGAGGCCACAGCCAATACACTTGTACGTGTCGATGACGGTAGAATCATTTTCACTTCGGATGGCGTCTACCTGGCATCGCTCCACGCAAGTGCCGCAGTCGATACAGGTCTCCTGGTCTTTTCTGGCATAGTAATTCGACGTTACTATGGCCTGCAAATTACCGTATTTCGTAACGTTTGCTAAGGATTTGCAGCAGCAACCACAGCAGTTGCATATGAATACCTTGTTGCCCGCACTGTTTGTGGAGCAGTGAATCAGGCCATCCTCCTCGGCTCTCAGGAGTATCTTCTTTGCCTCCTCTCTGGAAATTTCCCGGCCGATTCCGTTTTCGATGTAGAAATCCGCTGATGCTCCGAAGCTCATACAAGCTTCCAACAGCTTGTCACACCCCTTGCCAAGCATTTTGGCTTCTTTCCGGCAAATGCAGTCGGCGACGGCGAACCTGGTATGTGATTCGATAAGCTGCGATACCTTTTCGTAGGGTTGAATCTCGGTGCTCCCCTCTATTTCCGTTTCAACGGGGATAACGCGAAGTCCGCCCAGTGTTCGATTTCGCTGCAAAGGTACCAGCCCCTCTTCGAAGTACTTCTCGTAAAGCTTGATGTTTTCCTGGGTCAAGTTGTTCAACTGAAACTCCCAGATTCCGACTACCCAGGGTATCAGGAAGTAATACAGTTCGTCATCTGGTGCTCTATAACGCAGTATTAATCCTCTTCTCGACATGTCATAGAGGGTTTGTCCCAGTTCGGTCTTATCCTTTCCTGTTCGCTCTGCGATAGCCGCTACATTCTCCGGTGGGAAGGGTCTCAGGTGCAACATTATCTCAGCCTCATCGGGTGTAAAAAGGTGCTTGAGTATCTTCAATTCCACGCCACTTTCAGTTTTGGGGAATCCCTGGGGAAACATATCCAGTCTTTCTCGAAGTCTCTCATAAACACCAGACATAATAGCCTCCTCTCAGCTTATACAGGAATGAATTCGACCTCAAATTATACTCTTGTTGAAGAAAAGAATGTACTGCACCCTTGGGGTATGGAGAAGATAAGCGGTATTTCGGGACATAATACCTGGTTTGTAGTAGATCTAATGGATATGGTGTCCCGGGAATTCTATTCCAGGGACACCATACAGCGAGAATACCGCTGGCTATTATGAGCAGGTAACGTTCGTTCGGGTGCCGTTCCAGCAATGCCAGTCGCCATCGCCGAAGTGATTGAGGTTCTTGACACGCCCTTCTCCGGTGATGCTGCTCCACTCAATATACGTGTGGTTGTCCAAGCTCTTGTTGTATAAATCCCAGATGTGATCGTAAGGAACACCTTTTGTATACTGGGTGTCGATATAGCCTCCGTTATTCGAATCGCCGGGGATTATGTTTGTATATCGGATAGCATGTGTCTCTGCAGCGATATTGCGGGACCAGTTTATTCCCAGCAGGTCCGTTGGGACAGCCGGGCTCTGCCTGAGAATCCAGAAACCCTCCGTTGCCGGAAGGTCGCATTCGCCATAATACCACAGAAAGTCTTCATACTCGCCTTCCTTCGATATTTTCATCTCCCAGTGGATTCCCTCCGTAATAAACTGTGCGTGCAGCTCCGCAGTGTATGTGGCGTTGCCGATGTTTACCGAATAGGACCAGATCCATGAGCCATCGTCCTGCTGCACCGGAGTATGCTGGAAGGACGCGCGAAATGCTGCTACCGGCACCGCCAGTTTTGTTATGAGAATTGCACCCCAATAGACTACGGTGAATGCCGCATAATCCCAGTTGGATTGATTGCCGGCTAAAGTGATGAGACCACCCGTGCCACCGAATTCTTCAATGGGGATGACAAAAGTATTTACCGGCGGAATAGGCGGTGCTCCCGATGCGCCGCCGCAGCCAGTGACAGTCAAAACCGCGATGACCAGAACGAGGAATAGATGCAACAGAGTTTTGCCCCTCAGTGTTTTCATAACTATCCTCCTTTTGTATGTTTGCCTGTTGCCTAGGTCGCGCGACAAATCAGACATACTTTGGAGCGGCCCAAGTCTCTAACAGGCATACGAGAAAATGATAGCATTTGAACGAAGAACAGTCAACGGTGTGCTAGGCCTGTGTTGGTGTTTGGGTTTTCGTCACCCCGGATCTTCAGTGCAAATACATGATGCAGACAAATTGTGGCGCCAACTATGGCATCAATAAGGTAGATAGTCCTAGATGACAGGTCGTCTGGGTGGCCTGGGCAATAGCCCGGCATAACGGACCTCTGTCTTGGTCTCACTCAACTGCACGTCAAGCAAATCACGCATGGAAATCATGCCCACCACCTGCTGCTGGTCTATGATAGGAAGGTGCCTGATTCTCTTCTGCTTCATAACACTAATTGCGTAGTCCAAATCATCTTCAGGAGCGCCTATAGCCACTCCCCTGGTCATTACGTCTTCAATCTTGATGTTCGCTAACGGTTGCATAGACACAAAGCACTTTCTTACTATATCTCTTTCCGTAATAATCCCGACTAGCTCACCCTTCTCGTTACAGACTGGAATTGACCCACGGTCATAGTCGGTCAATTTCTTGACGGCTGCGGCAACGGTCTCTGTCGGCCCGATAGTAATCACCGGGCGCCCCTTTATTTTCAGCAGATCCCTTATCTTCATATCGTACCTCCCTTCCAACCGCGGAAAGACATGAAATCCCTGACCTCAGCGGGAATGATTAATAATGTGCCACGACGCCAATAAACTGTCAACCCGCCTGGCAACAGAGAGCCGGGAAGTGTGTTTCTGACCGTCGTGTGTGTACCGGATTTGGAAACTGGCTTTACACTGTGAAGTCTATAAAGATATGATAGATGCAAAGAGCTGGCATATTGATATCATTGAAATGATTAAGGGAGGTAGCATTGAGTAAAGCAGAGAAAGCAAAAAAGCAAAGTGTAAAAGGGTTTTCTTGTGCTCCCGTGGTATTTTCAACCTATAGCGAACAGTTTGGGTTGGAGAAGGAATTGGCGCTAAAGATTGCCTGCGGTTTTGGCGGTGGAATAGGGCGCATGGGCAAGACCTGCGGAGCTGTGACCGGAGCGGTAATGGTGATCGGATTGAAGCACGGTCAGGTAAATCTGGCGGATGAAAAATCTCGACAAGAAACTCACAAGTTGGTGAAGAAGTTCGTTGATAAGTTCACAAAACTTCATGGCTCTATCGAGTGTCGGGAACTAATCGGTTATGACTTAAGCGATTCTGCTGAACTTAAATTAGCGAGAGAGAGTGGGGTCTTTCGAAAGAAGTGTGCTGGCTTTGTCTATGACGCCGCTCGTATCCTAGAGGATGTTCTTCATCTTGCGCAATGAGCGCCGTCAAACGCAATGTGGCAGCTTTGGTATTGGTTCAAAACCACCCGGCCGAGGATCTTGAACCCAGCCATAACCATAGGCAAGTTTGCCTACGCTAGAGCGATTGAAAGACGTGACCGTAGCTTTTCAGAGATTGGATAGGGCAGAAGGCTGAGCGGAACGGTATTTATCCTTCAGCGTTTGAAATGCTCGTCGAAAAGCGAGTCACCCCTTATCAGCTTGCCGGGCTGCGCCGCTAACCGGGGGCATGGTTATGGCCACCAGTATGGCGACAACAGCCAGGCCAGCAAAAGCAAGCCATATCGGCTGGTAGCTCCCCCAACTGTCAAATACCCATCCTGCCAAGGGAGGGCCGGCTATGCTTCCCAACGCTATGATGCCCAGTATGAAGCCGTGGATGGCTCCGAAATTGCCTCTACCGAAGGATTCCCTTATCACTGAAGCCCTCAATGTGTTGTTGCCTCCATAACCGATGCCGAAAAGGATGAGGAAGGGCGTTAGTAGCCACACGGCCTCGGAGGAAGCAAATCCAAAGCAGAGTAAGCCGCCACACATCAATGCAAAGGCACAAGCCATTACTCGCCTCTTGTCGAATCTGTCCCCAAGCCACCCTAGACCGAGGCGGCCAACGATGCTCACCAACGAGAGGGCGCTAGCTATTAGACTGGAGCTTGCCCTGGTGACGTGGATGCTGGTGAGAAATGGCATTATATGTGTGACCGCGGCGCTCACCACTATTGCCTGACACAGCAATGACAGAGCTATGTGCCAGAAGATGCGGCTCTTGAGAGCTTGCCTCGTTCCGATGTTCAGTTCGGCGGGTTCTGCCGGATTCGAATTACTGCCCGACGTCAGATTGCCTTCCGCTTCACCATCCGGTTGATAGCCATATTGTTCAGGCTTGTGCCGGATCACAAGAGATAATGGCAGACAGAGAGCCAGCATGCCCATGGCAAGAATGGTCAGTGCTTTCTGCCAGTCATACGTGTCAATGAGTCTAACTATTACGGGAACCAACAGGCCGCTGAACCCATAGCCGGAAACCATAATCCCGGTGGCTATGCCTATCTTCCTCCGGAACCAGTTGGCGACTGCTGTCATGAGCACCGTGCTGCTACAAATACTCATGCCTACAGCCAATAGCAGGAAGGCTCCGTAGAACATGGCCAGGGAAGCAGTGCGACTCAGAAGTATCAGCCCTAGAGTGGAGATGATGGTTCCGCTTACCAACAGTCGTCTGGAGCCCCAGCGGTCAACGAGTATCCCAACCAGCGGGGCAAGAAGGCCCGCCTCCATGCCGCGCAGGGAGGCGGCAAATGAGATTTGTGCATAGCTCCAATGAAACTTGTCGGCGAGGGGTTCGAAGAAGGCGGTAAACCCGTAGAAGACGACGCCACCCGTGTACAGCGAGATGAAGAAACAGGCAACGACAATCCACCAGCCGTAGAATACCCGGCGCGGCTTCCAAGTCAAGTTCCAGGGCATGGCACGAAGGTCTCTATCTGTAATAGTTCAGGAGAAAAACTATCCGGTGAAAAGCTATTCAATGTAAACACACAGAAGTAACCCGCAATATTATCATTAATGTAAGCAGGGTGCAAAACCCGCTTTGTGAAAGAGGGAAGGTCACATGAGGTCCGACCCAGGCTATAACACTTTGGTGAAAAAGGCGGTCACCTTAGCGGCCAGACGGGATTCATATTCCCACCAGAAGTGATCTGCCCCTTCAATGACTTCACACTGTTTTGGTTCGGCTAGATTCTGGCAGAATTCAAGGAACTGGTCGGCGGGTGTGAAATCGTCCCTGCTTCCCGAGACAAGAAGTCTTGGCTTGAGACAGCTTCCGAGGAAGTCAAAACTGAACATATTGAGTGGGGGCGAGACAGCTGCCAGAGCCTTGATTCGACTGTCGCCGGAGCCAGCGGGGATAGCAAAGCCAGCGCCAGCAGAATAGCCAGCGAGTCCGATTCTCGTGGAATTAATTCCCTTCAGCCTACTTATGAAGGAAATGGCGGCTTCCACGTCTGTCTGCTCGCCTATTCCCTGACCAAATTCTCCCTGGCTGGCGCCTACTCCGCGGAAGTTGAACTTGAACGAAACAAACGAGGCTTTTGTCAGTGCCTCGCAAAGGCTACAGACCACATTGTTATCCATGCTGCCACCGTAGAGGGGATGAGGATGGCAGACTATTATGGCCGGCAAAGGTCCGACACCCTGGGGTATAGCCACTATACCTTCCAGGAAAAGCTCACCGGAAGGGAAGGTTACTCTTATCTTGTCCATGGGACCTCTGTAAGTGCTGGCTTACCTAACCACAACTTTGATCAAAATGTCGCCGGGCAGGCCATCGCTTATCTGGCGGGCATTCCTCAATTTCACCACACTGCCCGTTCTCACCCCGGCAGGGATTCTCACCTCCAGTTTCTTCCCCTTCCTCTTTAGTATCTTCTTCACTCCATGCAAAGCCTCTTTCTGGCTAATTGTAAGCTCATAATCATAATGAACTTTCCGGGGTCTTCGAGGCTGGCCAAGTATTTCGTCAAGATTGACTTGCTGCCCCGGCCGAGCTTCAAATATCACCCTGCCAGGCCTGCCACCGGAGCTCCTAAAAGAGAAGGATGACCCTCTGCCCTTCAGGAAGTCGCCGAATATGTCGTCGAGGAAATCGAATCTCAAACCGGCCCCACCAAAGTCCTTCATCATTTCCTCGAAGGTGGTTGCAGTGAATGGACTGCCGAAGACATCGCCGATGTTGCCTACCGTGCCAAATTGATCGTATTGCCCTCTTTTTTGAGGGTCACCAAGGACTCCATAGGCCTCGTTTATCGCCTTGAATTTCTCATTAGCCCATTTCTCCTTCCCAGGATTGCGATCGGGATGGTATTGCATGGCCAGTTTACGGTAGGCTTTCTTAACGCCTGCCTCCGAGGCGTTCCTGGGGATGCCTAAAATGTCGTAGTAGTCCTTAGCCATTTACTGAAACGTAATCGCGGGGATTCTTCTCTCTGTGTGTTCCCCAGTACCCTCAAAAATTATAGCAAAGTACTGAGACTGACGTTAACCAGATAATAAATGCTCTGCGCCAGGGGTTTGACAAACAAGTTCTTCCTTGCTATATTTCGATGGTTTATTTCGGCCCTCAAACCAATAAATCGGAGGTACTCGATATGGTCATTATTGGCGAGAACATACATGTCATAGCTCAGGCAGTTTCCACGGCAATAAGAGAGAGAAATGCCAGAGTAATCCAGGATCTAACCAAAGCCCAAACTGAAGCTGGAGCCGATTACATTGACTTAAACGTTGGCCCCATGAAAAAAGACACCGAAGAGACCATGCAATGGTTGGTCAACACAGTTCAGAAAGCTACTGATTTACCTTTGTCCATAGATACCCTGAATCCCGTGGCTATGGAGGCAGGCTTAAAAGCCTGCCAGAAGAGACCTTTGCTTAACTCCGCTTCGGGGAAAACTAACTCCAAAGAGCAGATGCTTCCTTTAGCCAAGAAATATAACTGCAATGTAGTGATTTCGGTGATGACGGATAAGGGGATGCCCCCGGATGTTGAGTCCAAAGTAGATAGTATTATGGGCACGGTTGAGTATGCCAATGAGCTGGGAATTCCAAATGAAGACATTTGGGTTGACCCCATACTCCTCCCCATCAGCACCGCTGGTGAGGGGCAGAGGTTCACTGTGCTAAATCTAGAATTTATCAAGATACTTGGAGATGTTTTGCCCGGTGTTAAGTCAACGGTGGGGCTTTCCAATACATCCAATGGTGTGCCAGATCAGCTTAGACCACTTCTTAACCGCACTTATCTGGTGATGCTAGGGAGGAATGGGCTTTATTCTGCCATTGCTGACCCTTTGGATAAAGAGCTTATGAGCTTGATCAAGGGAGAGATGCCGAAGATCATTGAGCTTATTCATAAGACCATGGACAAGGAGGATATAGACCTGTCCGCCCTATCTCAAAAGCAAGTTGAGTATGTTAAGACAGCCAGGGTTCTTATGGGAGAGACCTTGTACTCTGATGCCTGGCTGGAAAGCTAAGGAGGGTAAACGATGGACTATAAAGCGCCAGTTGAAGCATATACTGGGGTGGTCAGGGAAGTAACTATTGGAAAGGGGAACAAGAGCCTGAAGATTGGGGGAGAGAATACTCTTCCCCTTCATTTTTTTGACCAGGGCTCGAATCCCAATCCGGTGAAGTTTGCCCTCGAAGTCCTTGATATGAAGCCTGAGGATTGGCCAGAGCATGCAGTCGAGCCATTCAGGGATGTAATCTCTGACCCGGTGAGCTGGGCCAAGAAATGCCAGAGCTTTGGTGTGGATGCAGTTTCACTTTTCCTTCTGAGTACCGACCCGGCAGTCAAGGACGCTCCTGCTGACAAAGCGGCGGCACTGGCCAAAAAAGTAGCCGAGGCTATAAATGTGCCTTTGATTGTCTATGGTTCTGGAGACGAAAAGAAGGATGTTGAAGTTCTTTCCAAGGTGGCTGAAGTGTGCGATGGAATGAACCTCCTTATAGGTCCGGTGCTTAAGGAAAATTATGAAGCGGTGGGCAAGGCGATCCTGGACCATGGGCATACAGCTATTGCTCAAAGTCCTCTGGACATTAATTTGCTTAAGGAGTTGAATGTCAAACTCGGTAAGGTATTTCCTCCGGACAGGATTGTGATCGACCCCTTGTCTTCTGCGCTGGGCTACGGCATGGAGTATAGCTTCTCTTTGATTGAGCGGGTAAAACAGATTGGAATTATGACAAAAGACAGTATGACCATGATGCCGATTATTGCCAATCTTGGTGGGGAATGCTGGAAGACAAAACAGGCCAAGGAAAACAAGAAACAGGGATTGCTTTGGGAGGGAATGACGGCGGTATCACTTTTGCTGGCCGGGGCAAATATTATTGTGTTGAGGCATCCGGAAACCTTGAGATTAATAAAGGAAACGATAGTAGCGAGGTGAAGAATGGCAGAAGTTAAAGAAATAACACGTAAATTAGAAGAAATTCAGAAGAAGATAAAAGCGGAGATTCCCTGGGAGCCAGTCGGTCCCACGCCGATGCCGGAAATTCCCGACCTCAGAAACTGGGACATGAGGTTATTGAAAACATATGCGCCTTTTTATGCGCCATTCTGTGATTTATGTTGCTTCTGTACCTATGGCAAATGTGACCTCACCGAGACCAGGAGAGGGGGCTGCGGTATTGATATAGCTACTCAGCAGGCAAGATGGGTGCTCTTAGCTTGCTTGATGGGATGTTCCGCTCATGCTGCTCATGGTGGGCACATTTTGGAGTTCTTGATTGAAAAGTACGGTCCGGATAAGAAGATAGATCTAGGCGGGTCAATCAATATCGAAGCACCGCACATCAGGACAGTTGTGGGCTTGAAGCCTGAGACTCTGGGTGACCTTGTAGTAGCCATAGAATATGTCTTCAAGGAGATCACCCATCTCCTGGACTCCACTGCGATGGGGCAGGAAGGGAGCTACCTGGATTATGAATCGAAAGCTCTGCATGCTGGAATGCTGGACCATGTGGGCATGGAGGTGGCTGATATTGCTCAGATAGTGGGATTCAATTACCCCACTTCAG
>CAYGWI010000022.1:0-12609 GCA_964353715.1 uncultured Dehalococcoidales bacterium
CGGTCATAGCAGCCATTAACGGCATTGCAGCTGGCGGTGGATTCTCGCTGGCGCTAGCTTGTGATTTTCGCGTCATGGCTCGGTCCGCTACTTTGAGGCAAGCTTATACATCAAACGGGCTTTGCATCGATGGCGGGGGCACCTTCACACTTCCCAGGATTGTGGGTTTAGCGCGTGCGTTAGGAATAGCTGGGTTTGATGCTCCTATTTCCTCTGAGCAGGCATTGAGTTGGGGGTTGGTGACCAAAGTTGTAGATGATGGGCACTCTCTGGAGGAAGCGGTGAGTATGGCTCGCAAATTGAGCGAAGGTTCTCTTAGTTCCTTCGGCTGGTCAAAGCGATTGCTTACGGATTCATTCAGTACTGCCTTTGAAGCACACATTGAGCTAGAGCGCCGAGGACTCTGCAATTGTGCGGAACACCCAGACGGCATAGAAGGGATACAGGCTTTCGTAGATAAGCGCAAGCCTGTGTTCAAGAGCTGAATCACGATCAAGAACGTGATGTTGCCGTGCTTTGAAGGTTGACGGAAACACTCGTCGTCAATGCGGTTCGTGGCGAATACCTTGATCGGACAGAGCACGGACTGTGGTTCTACGCTGTCTCCTCAGGGGGCTTACACCTTCAGCGAGTACAAAGTATGCTCGAGCATGCTGGTTACACTAATATTGTGGACACCAACATTGTGGACTCAAAAATACAACCTATCAAAGCAAGTAAACGCTCGTCGCATGCGGATGGGGATTGCGGTGGTATTGAACTTGAGCGAGGGGGAGACTGTCAGAAAGGCATTGGGAAAAACCTACTGAGCAAATAAATGGCGGCCGGGATTGAAACTATGGAAAATATGAAACTGGCAACAACAAACTGGCTGGCTATCTGCCGATTCCCTCCGCACCGCTCAACCAGGATTGGTATTGCTGTAATGGGCGGTACGGCAGCCTGAAGCATAACGATCAGGGCAATAGTAGAATTAGGGTGCAGCCAGAGTAATAGAGCGAGAAAAATGAGCGGGAAGATGACGTTCTTAATTACGACAAACGTGACGACTTCCCGGATGTACCGCTTCCTGCCATTATCTGCTTTATACATGAAGTCGTTATAAATATTCCCGCCCAGTATTAGCATGAAGAGCGGCGCTGCAATAGCTCCCACCATGGTAACGATGGTGATTAAGAACTCAGGTATGTACTCGTTGGCAGAGACAAGGCCAATGACGAGCCCGACGAGGGTGGCCACCAGCACTGGATTCACAATTCTGCGCCAGTTGAGCTTCTCCTTCCGGATGCGCTTGCCAAAAAACAGGGTATAAGTGCCAAATACCACCGAAGGGTGAAATATCACGAACAGGAAGAGCGGGACTAAATACGGATTATCCGCACCGAAAAGGCCTTGAATGATCAATATAGGGAAGAAAAGCCCGTTCTGGTAGAAGAGACCGATAGTAAACTCGCTCCGTATTTCCTTTCTCACCAGGAATGAAGCTACCAGCGAGAGTGCCAGTGCTACGCTTGCGAAACCCAGCCACCAAAGCGGCATATGCCACCAATCGGGATATTCTTGCGGCGAGAAACCAGATATGAGATTGGCGACCACCAGCAAAGGTATGGCTATGTCAATGGCCAACGAGGATAGAAAAGCCAGCGTATCGGATGGTACATGTCTTCTGCCAATGATCCAGAAACCCAGTAGACCAATGCCGAGGAGCGCAAGCACCGCCTGCAAAGTGGTCAAGAAGACGCTCATGTTACTCCCATCCTATGTATCGTAATGCATCTTCCCGGGTCTCCATGACGGCCGCTGCTGTGTTCCCTCTCTCCCATGGCACTTTGAGACAAAAAGTGGCTACGCTGCCACAAACACTCAGATTGTAGCGTTTTGCTACTCGAACCGTTGAACATTAACAAAGGTAGTTAATCAGTTCACAAGCCCTGCCACTCGACTAGGTTATCTAATGGTTCGCGGGGCCGTGGAAACGTGTTAATCGGGGCCCTGAGGTCAGGATAGCCAACAGCTATTGATGTCACGATGGTCCTGTTTTCGGGGATATCAAGAAACTCCCTAAATATTTCGGGCCATAGCACGGGTACACCCATAATACATGTCCCCAAACCATAGGTGAGGGCAGCCAGACAGATAGTCTGAGTAACCCCACCGATACTCACTATGGAATTAGGACCGCGGTCATCGGTACAAATAATCATTACACTGGGGGCGTCAAAGAAGCGCAGCATGTTCTGTCGGTATTCGAGTTGCTTTGCCTCCAGGTTTTTGGTGCCTGGAGGGTAGCGGATGGCATCCTGCAGTGCTTTTAGAGATTGCTGTCTTGGAATCAGAAGCTTAGAATAAGGACCTGTTCTGGGCAGGTCTGGCTTGGTGTTCACATAGTCATGGCCATCCCATGTCTTTGCTTTCTCCATAAGTCTGGCTGCTACTTTAGCTAGCAATTCACCTCCCAAAACGTCAAAATGCCAGGGTTGCACATTTCCTCCCGACGGTGCCCAGCGGCTAACATCCAACAACTCCTGCAAGACCTTTCTTGGAATAGGGTCAGGCTTGAAGACTCGAATACTTCTTCTAGTACGTATAGCTTCAATGACATCCATAGTCTCCTCCTAATCGTATCTCAGTGTTCAGTCTAACACGAGAATCATGCTTGGTCTATCCTCTTTCCATTTGTTTCACATTGTCTACCAATTGTTAGGCGCCGACTCATCGACGGAGCAACTGGGCGGCTTCGATAGCACGACTTGGCATTCTGTGCAATTCCATAGTCTCAAAAACGAGAACGACACCTGCACAACAAGCGTATTCATACTGACCTATGAGGCTGGTATAATTAACAGTACTGGGGCAGCATATCGAGAGAAATAACGTGACTGAACGGGAAGCAAAGTTTTCTAAACCTTTAGCCTTCTTCTGGCTGCTACGCTTTAATCGCACCATGATGGTGGCAATGATTACTGGTGCAGCTGCCTTCGCTGCCGACGCTGGGGTGACAAAAGCACTATGGATGACTCTGACAGCTTGGTTTCTGGCGGTAGGCGGCTTCTCTCTGGATTTCTACGCTGATCGTGACCTGGATGCCGAGGGCCCTCGAGCGGAGATGCGACACAATCCTCTGACAGACGGGTCTCTATCTCCGGCGACAGGGCTTGGCTTTTCGATAATCTTCATCGTCACCAGCTTTGTTGTGACACTTCTGATTGCGCCGCCAGCCTTGCTGCCATGGAGTGTCATCTTAGCCATCATTGTAGGCTTGGCACTGCATGTCTTTGAGCGTCCCCTGACTCGCGCACTTACTCTTGGTTTGCTGCAGGGCCTCTATGCACTGATGGGTGGCTTGAGCGGTCACCTGAGCCCGGGATTGTGGCTTCTGGCAGGGATGTTCTTTTTTGCCATGTTTGGCGGGCGAGGGATGATCGATATCCGCGACTTCCCGCAGGATAGAGCTAGTCGTGTGCAGACTCTGCCGAAGCGCTATGGAGTGAAACGTACGGCTCAGTTTACAGCTATCTGCTTGCTCGTAGCATACGCCCTGAGCCTGGCTGTGTACTTCACATGCGAATTCAGTCCAATTTATCTGTACCTCGATGTTGGTTTTATCGCTGTGGGCGTGGTGTGTGCCTGGCTGTTCGCTACGCGCCCCAGCCCGAGGTTGGCGTACGTTCTGACCCTCGTGTGTATGATGGGCATGGGGTCTCTCATCTGCCTGGCCGTGATCTTGGGCAGCATCTAGAGATCAATAGATTATGCGTGGTGTCAGGCTCAAAGACCCTCTCTGAGCATCGAATAACAGACATTACCTTGAGCATAGACTAAAATCTGGTCTCTAGGCCAGCGTAGCTGAGGGATGGAGCGGCGGTTTCGTAATTCTAGGCTAGTTTTCCAACAGCTGATTTTAGCTTTTAATCACTGAAAACCGATTTCCTGACGATTCCATTTTGTTCGTAGAGTTCTAACGACTGAAAACCAGTTCTAGATAATCTAACACCAATTTAACGCCAATTCTTGAGCTGTGATTTGAAGCTAGTCCATCCCCCAATCCAAAGGCACTACCCGCCTGTCGATATTCAGATACCTGTGGCTGACCAGTTTGGATTCTGGGGATAACTGGAGGCTTCGTCGCACTAGGAAATGGGCTGCCAGCTCAGGAACACATCCCAACCGTAATTGGAAAGGATTGGTCTCCATACTCCGAATACTTCTGACCGCCCAGGGTGAAGTTGACTTTTATCTTGTAGTAGGCCTCGTCACCCATTATCGTGTAGGCTGTATATGCAGACATTGGTCGCTCCCTAAGAATTGAATCATCGGACCCGAAGGCAATAAAGTCAACGGAGTTTACATCAACACAACAATTGACCATAATATGTATAGAGCAGCGAATCTTAATCTGTTGACCTACGGCAGCACAAACCTCGGCGGGCATGACCGTGAGTTGAAGGATTCCTGACGGCGTAGTCATGGTTGTGGCCTGAGTGGGCGCAGTATGTCCCTCGTGACAACCAAGAAACCAGCTCAGGAACGGATAGCCCGTGTTGTCGACAATATTCCAGATGTGGGAATAGTCATGCTGGCCAGGGAAGACAGAGGTGATGTTCCACGCTGCTCTTAAGAAGGTGATGCTATCCTGCATTTCAGTGGTACTCAGGCCGGTCCCGCCAGCAGAGGTAGTTTGCCCGCTGGTATCGATGTCCCAGAAGGAGCTACTAACACCGCTTCCTTCATTATGCCCCACGAGGCCACCAACAAGTGAATTGCCGGTCACGCTGCCGGTAGAATAAGAATCGCTTACAGAACCGTCATTCAGTCCTACCAGCCCGCCAACAGATGAATTGCCGGTCACGCTGCCAGTAGAATAAGAGTCGCTTACAGCACCATCATTTAGTCCTACCAGTCCACCGGAAGTCTCGCTCTTGCCGTACACGCCGACGCCACCGGTGGCATAACAGTTGCTCACAGGGCCGTTATTCACTGCGATCAGACCGCCGCAAATCCCCCTAGCATGCACACTGCCTGGCGCATATGAGTACATCACAGTGCCGCCGATATTTCTTCCCACGAGCCCACCGGCAGCACCAGTGGCGCTGACTGCCATATGAGCTGCAGAATAACAGTTGATTATGAGGCCCCTATTGTCCGCCACCAGACCACCGATACTTTCCGTCCCTATCGCTTGACCATCGGAAAAAGAGTTCTTCACAGTGCCGTAATTCCGTCCCACCAGGCAGCCGCAGCTAGCTGACGAAGTCAAACCCACGCCGCCCTCGACGAAATAGCAGTTATCCACGGTGCCATAATTCTCTCCCGCCAGACCGCCGGTCCACTTACAGTTGCCGGTCGAACCAGGCTGCATCCACAGGAAATTCACGTAGCTGTTGGCCATGCCGAGATTCTCGATAACCCCTCCCTGTCCCACGTCACTGAAGAGCCCAACAGCGGGCTCGTCAGGGCGATCAATAAGCGCGTCACGTATCTCGTATCCTTGCCCGTCTAGGATCCCGGTGAAGTTTCCGATCGGCTGCCAGCCCTTCCCTCCATTGGCTGTCGAGTTCGCCGACTGCTCATAGCCGACCGTATTGGAATCGAGGTCGTTCATCAGGATGTAATGGCCGGCCAGGTTGTTCCTGGTGGAATTCAAGTCATACCAGGTTCGTATTTCTGTTGCTGGGGTAAAGGTAGCGTTGATGGAATAGTTGCCGTTCATTCTTATAGCGGTTACGGCTCCGTTGATATCGGCAATAGTGCGAACATCGCCGGTCCACCTAACAAACCCGTTGCCCTCGATAGCCGAGGTCGCCAGGCTGACCACTGCTCCTGCGTCGTAAGCAAACGTCCCCTCACCGGGTGTCATCACCGTCCCACCTGGGCTGCTGGAGATGGTCAGGGTATATTGGGTGGTGGTAGTACCGGTGTAACCCGCCATCCCCACAATCAAGGCTACCACAATCAGAAAGATGCAGACCCTAGCCATGTACTGAACCTTCGATTATTATTCTATCACTAGCGAGGCAAGTGTCAATACACTTCAGAATGCACTGAGAGGGAGTTTGGGGATGGCTGAAATCGCAACTGTTGCGTTTACAGGGCTTGGTAGCACCATGACCCAATCCGAAGGGCGGTCCCTAGATTTGTGGCATAGCCTTGTGATACAGCCACGCATCAAACAAATCAGTCAAATCCTCACCACTGACCTCGTTCGCTAGCGCAATGAAATCCTCAACAGTTGCATTACTATGTTTGAAACGTTGGAAATATGTGCGGATCATCTCAAAAAACACCTCATCACCCACACGCTGACGCAAGGCATGAAGTGTCAGAGCGCCACGCCAGTATACTGCATGATGTAACAAGTTTTCGGTGCCCGGATCACCAATGGCGTCTGGAGCTGTATTCATAAAATCAGGATCGGAAATAAGATCATGCCAATCATTCAATAGACTTTGCGTAACAGCATCTCCATAGATTTCAGTGACCCACATGAGCGATAAATACGCTGCAAAGCCTTCATTCAACCAGATGTCCTGCCAGCGCGCAAGACTTACGCTGTTACCAAACCACTCATGCACCAATTCATGTGCCAGCGTCATATCAGTCCGTACAGAATCCTCCAGAATCCGTGTGCCATAGGTAGACAAAGTCTGTGTTTCAAGCGCATAAGGCAGATCAAAATCCACGACCACACTACCATACACATCAAACGGATATTCTCCAATAATACCTTCATAGAACGTGAGCATCTCTAGTGTATCTTCAAATATAAGTCTTGCCCGGCTAAAATGCCGACCTGCAAAGTAGTTCCGAATCGGTACTTGTCCTTCCTTCTTTGTTTCATCCAGCATCAAATCACCTATATTGACTGTCACAAGATAGCTTGCTGTTAAGTCATTCGACTCCGATTTATAGGTCAGCATTCCATCGTCATTAGTCACTTCGATGAGGTCGCCGTTGGTCGCCACTACATATGGCTCTGGCACAGTGATCGAGAAGCTATACGTTGCCTTATCTTTTGGATGATCATTCACAGGATACCAGAATGACGCACCGCGCGGCTCACTCGTGACAAAGGACCCCCCTGCATAGAATACCCAGCCGGCCGATGCCAGGAATTCTGGATCAAGATAAAATACGTCCTCCGGAACCGCTTCTCGCGGTTTGCCATTATAGGCAACAGTCACCTCGAACGTGTCCCCTATCGCAATGGGACCATTTGGAATGATCATCAACTCGCCCTGACCACGCCTGTACTTGACCAACTGTCCACTAATTCTCACATCCGTGATCGTATATCCCCAAAAGTCCAAATTAAACTCGGTGAGATTTTGCGTCGCCTGCATCTCAATCTCAACTGTTGCATCCAGCGTTGCCGCATCAAAATCAGGGGTAATATCGAGATGATAATGCAAAGCATCGTAACCTTCGTTCCCCAGCAACGGGAAATAGCTATCCTCCAACGAACTCGGTTTTACCGTCACATGTCCGATTGTACAAAGTGCAATTGTCCAGCATAAGCAGAGCAGGGCAATTGTGTATTGTCTCACTGTTAAACTCCGGCAGAATGACACCCTGATTCTAACAGATAGTCGAGTGTGTCGTGGGTATGGAACGATGGGTTTGTTGGCCAGTCTCTAGGGTAGAGAGGGGCGGTTTCCTAATTCCAGGCCAGATGTCCCGAAGTGTCCCATTACGTACAAGACAGAACCATTGTGCTAATTGCCAAAATCCCGTTTTGGTCGTACCGTCCCATTATGGGCCAGGGCGCCCCCAACATTTCTACGTAGTGTGCGCCAATTCTTGACGTTATGGCAGGCAACGACTAGAATTTAGCTTCTATGCCAGCGTAGCTCAGGGGTAGAGCAGCGGTTTCGTAAACCGTCGGTCGTCGGTTCGAATCCGACCGCTGGCTGGGGGTAACATGAGCAAATTTGTAGATAAGTTGCAGAGTCTTTCGAAGTCTTCAATCGAGCCCATAGGTTTTCATGCCGATGTCTCTCAAATAAGAAGGCCCGCAATGTTGCTTATTGTGGGACTGTCCGGGGCGCCGGTCAAGGAAGCCAAAATCGCGGGTGAGGTCAATGCCGATGCTGGGTTGATAGTGGGTGAAGGCACAAGTGTCAAGACTATTGGGCAGGTGGTCGAAGCTGTGGGTAATGTGTCTCTCGGAGTGTTTGTAAGGGGCATGAGCCCAAAAGAAATAGATGAAGTTGTGAGCTTGAGGTGCGACTTTGTGGTCTTTGATATTAAGGCAGCGGCAGGAGTCCTGAGTGAAAAGGAAGTGGGCAAATTCCTCATGATAGAGCCTTCATTAGACCAGGGTCTGGTGAGAGCCATTAATAGCTTTGAAGTAGATGGTGTATTCATTGGTAATGGTGGAGACTCTGTGATGGCTGTAGAGCACCTGCTTGTGTGTCGAAGATTCGTCGAGCTCTTGGAAAAGCCGGTTATTATGACCCTACCTTCTTTGGCTACAAAGGAGGAGTTGACAAGTCTATGGCAAGCTGGAGTGGATGGCGTAGTTGCTCCGTCAACGCAGTCGGCTGAGGAGTTGACGGAATTGAAGAGGATGATTGGCGATTTGCCGAAGAAAGCCAGAGGTAGGCGAGCCAGGGCAGGTGCGGTGCTTCCTCATTATGGTGGAGGCACGGTTGAGGAGGAGGATGAGGGGGAAGAAAGAATCCAGCCTTAACCTAGTTTTGCCACAAGCTAGTTATGGAGACGAGCGTAAGCCTGGGCCAATTCCTGCTAATGGCAGCGGGGATTTCTCTTACCGGCGTCATGTTTCCCGGCCCGATGACTGCGGCTACCATAGCTAAGGGCTACAGCGATAAACATGCTGGTGCCTGGATCGCAGCCGGACATGCTGTTATCGAGATACCTCTCATATCCGTAATGGCTGTAGTTTACTTTGGATCCGGGCGTTTCGTCAGCTCTCCCTGGGTGGAACAAGTCATATATCTCGTGGGTGGTTTAATGCTGCTTTATCTGGGTTTCCGAATGTTTCGAGGCACTCGTGAGACACCTGGTGCAGTGGGTGGTCTACCAGCCAGCCCTTTTTTGACAGGCATTGTAATTACGGGGACTAACCCGTCTTTTTACCTATGGTGGGTGACCGCGGGTGCAGTTTTGATAGCCGGTGGTGCTGAGTTCGGGCCTATCGGTGTTATCTTGCTTGCTGTAGTGCATTTGCCTAGCGATTTCGTGTGGAGTGAATTCCTCTCCGTAGGCACATTCGAGTCAAGGCGATGGTGGACACAGAAGGTGCAGAGGATTGTGCTTAGCGTTTGTGCCTTGATTCTGGGCGGCTTCGGGGTCTGGTTCTGTATTTCTGCGTTTCTATGAACTCAAGGGATATTCTGAGTTGCCTGAAAGTATTTCCCTTCAGTCTTTATGGACGGGGCGACAAGCATCTTGACTTTATGCATTTCTCTGATGGTCCGGGCACTACATACTCCCATGCTGGTTCGTAGAGCACCAACCAGGTTTTGAGTGCCGTTGGTGACGGAAGTAGGACCGAAGAGAATCTGCTGTAGTGAAGCGGTAGTGCCAACTTTAACACGCGTCCCCCTGGGCAGAGCCGGGTGTGAATGGGACATGCCCCAGTGATAGCCTTTGCCCGGCGCTTCCGTCGCTTGAGCTAAAGGCGAGCCGATCATTACAGCGTCGGCGCCGGCGGCCAACGCTTTACATAAATCACCGCCTGTGCGAATACCGCCATCGGTTATCACTGCTACGTACTTGTCACTCTCTTTGAGATACGCGTCTCTGGCAGCGGCACAATGCAAAGTGGCAGTGATCTGGGGAACTCCGACGCCGATGACCTCACGGGTGGTACAAGCAGCTCCGGGGCCTACTCCCACGAGGATAGCATCGATGCCTGTTCTCATTAGCTCCAGTGCTGCGCTATAGGTACAACAATTACCCACTATAACAGGCAAATCCATTTGCTGGCATAACTCGGGCAGGATGAGCCCCCGATAGCTCTTAGAGATATGCCGGGCTGTGGTGACGGTAGACTGCACGACGAGTATATCCATCCCGGCATCCTTGGCTATGGGTGCGAACCGTTTTGTGTTGGCTGGAGTTACGGATACGGCGCAGATAGCCCCAGCCTGCTTTATTGCTCCAATGCGTTGGCTGATGAGCTTTTCCTTGACGGGCTTGGAGTAAACTCTTTGAAGGAGGGAGGTAACCTCTTTCTCAGGGGTCCGGGCAATTTGGTTCAGGACCTCCTCGGGGTTTTCGTACCTTGTTTGTACACCTTCCAGATTAAGGACGGCCAGCCCGCCAAGCTTGCCAAAGTTAATCGCAAAGGAGGTGTCGACGATAGCATCCATAGCTGAGGCCAGGATGGGGATGGAAAGAGTGTAGTCTCTTACGACAAAGTCTATCTCGGTTTGGTCAGGATTAATGGTCACGTCTCCGGGGACAAGCGCAACCTCGTCAAATCCGTAAGCGCGCTCAATTTCCTTGAATTTGAGGTGAGGCATTCTTCTTTACCTTGACAGAAATTGCAGCAAACTATACAAGCATAACGGTTGAAAGTCAAGAATATTTGTAGATAAAATTATAGCCATCGAGTATAATTCTAGCTCATGCCTATTCTTTACGT
Source organism: uncultured Dehalococcoidales bacterium (assembly GCA_964353715.1). Lineage (GTDB taxonomy): Bacteria > Chloroflexota > Dehalococcoidia > GIF9 > AB-539-J10 > RBG-13-51-36. The sequence goes on from CAYGWI010000022.1 coordinate 10,613, forward strand.
CGTCGCTACCGCTATTGGCAATCTGGAGGACATTTCACTGCGTGCGTTACGCATTTTGAGAGAGGCGGGACTTATTGCTGCTGAGGATACACGTAAAACGCGTCGCTTGCTTGATGCGTATGATATAGAGACTCCGTTGACCAGTTATCATGAGCATAGTAGTAGAGCTAAACTTGATCATCTATTGAGTTATCTGGAGAAGGAAGACTTGGCTCTAGTTTCAGAAGCTGGCATGCCCGGCCTAAGCGATCCTGGTTACGACCTTATCGTGGCTGCTATTGAGCGGGGGATTTCTGTGGTACCAGTTCCTGGTCCTTCGGCCGTGATCACTGCCTTGGTGATCTCTGGGTTGCCGACCGACCAATTTGTGTACGTTGGATTTTTGCCTCGCCGTAAAGGACAGAGGCAACGGCTTCTGAATTCAATAGTCGATGAACCGAGGACTATTGTGGCTTTTGAGACGCCACATCGCCTCAGGGAGGCGTTGACCGATATTGAGGAGATTCTAGGAGATAGAAGAATGTCCGTGTGCCGTGAGCTTACGAAAATTTACGAAGAGATTTTCAGGAGCAGAGTGAGCCAGGCCAGGGAACATTTTGTCGAACCGAGAGGGGAGTTTAGTCTCGTTATTGAGGGCAAGACCCGAGCCTGGTTGAAATCTCAGGAAAGGAGCTAAAATGCGCCGTGGTTGTATTGCTATAAGAAACGTGGAATGTGACGGCTGTCATCGTCCAATCAGACATGGGGAGCGTTATCTTCTGATCGACGGAGAAGGGGATGAACGGCAGCGTCTTTGTGTTGATTGTTGTCAGAGCCATGACTATGTCTCATATGGAACAGAAAAAGGAAAGCAAATAGTTACATTTCTCCCCAAGGAGTGAATTCGGGAATACTGATCCGAGAGGTCCGGTTCGGGGCGATGACAAAGGTGAACCAATGACTTACAGTGAAGTAACCTGTAGGAGATAATTTGAGCGAGCGTATTTTGATTGGTGTTGCCTGGCCCTATGCCAATGGTCCTCTACATCTAGGACATGTTGCTGGTGCCTATCTACCAGCCGATATTTTTGCACGGTATCATCGTCTCAAGGGGAACAAAGTGCTGATGGTTTCCGGCAGCGACCAGCACGGGGCCCCGATTACGATTCGGGCGGAGAGGGAATCCACTACGCCGCAAGAGGTGGTGGCCAAATACCACCAACAGTTTGTTGACTGTTGGAAGAAACTGGGCATCTCTTTCGATCTCTTCACTACCACTGGTACAGCGAATCACGCCCAGGTTACTCATAACGTATTCCTCGATTTGCTCAGCAAGGGTCATATCTACAAAGATAAGATGGTTCAAGCTTATTGCCCCAAGTGTCAAAGATTCCTGCCCGACCGCTATCTGGAAGGTACTTGTCCTAACTGTGGCTTCACTAGAGCGCGAGGCGATGAATGTGATGAGTGCGGCAAGCCTTTGAATTCAGGGGAGCTTGAGGACCTTCGGTGTCACATTTGTGCTACCCCGCCTCGTTTTGAATCTTCGGAGCATTTCTTTCTGCGCCTTTCTTCCTTTCAGGACCAGTTGATGGCCTGGATGAAAGGGCAGACTGGTTGGCGACATCACGTGGTTAGCACCACATGGAAATTCTTGAATGAAGGATTGAAGGATAGAGCAATTACCCGTGATTTGGATTGGGGAGTAGTTGTGCCGCTACCGGGTTTTGAGCGTAAACGTATCTATGTGTGGTTTGAAGCAGTTGTCGGTTATTTATCGGCAAGCAAGGAATGGGCACAACAGCAGGGAGACGATAGCGCCTGGCAGAGTTTCTGGCAAGACGATGCCAAGAGTTTTTATTTCATCGGCAAGGACAATATCTTCTTTCATACCCTTGTTTGGCCGGCGATGTTGATGGGTTACGGCGGTCTTAATCTTCCTTACGATGTTCCGGCTAATGAGTTCCTGACTATAGAGGGCAAGAAGCTTTCTACCAGCCGTAACTGGGCAATCTGGC
>CAYGWI010000023.1:0-12441 GCA_964353715.1 uncultured Dehalococcoidales bacterium
AATGGATTTTCCTTATCGTTATGGAGCATCCAGCCTATGAGGAACGCTCCGCCCCGAGACACTATGTCCGTCTTCCTGTTCTGCTTTTTTAGTCTTGCCAGAGACTCCTGGGTTACTCCGCAGTGGACGGTCATAAAATCAACACCGTCTTTGGCGTGGTCTTCTATTGCCCCAAAAATCTCGTCCACAGTCATGTTTATGATGGCTCCACGCTTATCGATAGCTTCAATGCCAGCCTGATAAATGGGCACCGTGCCCACGGGTACGGTGCTGGTACGCATGATGGCCCTCCTGATAGCTGAAATATCACCTCCTGTGCTCAGATCCATCACAGTGTCAGCACCAAAGTCGATGGCGGTTTGTAATTTCCTCAGTTCCGTGTTCGAATCACAGAAATCTGAAGATGTGCCTATGTTGGCATTGACTTTGGTTCTGAGGCCTCTGCCTATTCCACAGGGGATCAGATTCGTGTGGTTAACGTTGGCCGGCATTATGATTTCACCCAAGACGAGGCCGCGGACGATGAAGTCCGTCTCTACACTCTCCTTCTCGGCCACATGCTTCATCTGGGGTGAAGCAGTACCTCTTCGCGCTAACTCCAGTTGGGTCATGTTCCTAAAAACCTCGTATGGGTAACAGTAGGGCTAAAGTATAAAACAGGGTCATCGTCAATGCAAACGCTGTCTCGGCAATAACGAGGAGCACAAAAGCGAAAGACCCGAACGCAGACTCAGGACAAAGCTCTTAAGGTTTCCTTCTGTATTTTGAACAACTTGACTATGCCATGTCGTGCCAATGAAAGCAGGGCATCAGCGGTTTCTTCAGTAAAGGGTTTGCCTTCGGCGGTGCCCTGAATTTCCACAAACTCGTTTTTGTCAGTCATTACCACATTGAAGTCGACTTCGGCCTGGTAATCCTCTTCGTAGCAAAGGTCAAGCAGCATATTGCCGGTCACAACACCCACGCTGGTAGCAGCTATCATCTTGTTCAACGGCATAAGTGGTAGAACGCCTTGTTTTCTTAGGTTATGGAAGGCATGATATAGGGCAACGTATCCGCCTGTGATAGCCGCTGTTCTGGTGCCACCGTCTGCCTGCAATACATCACAATCTACTATGAACGTCCGCTCTCCCAGAATCGGCAAGTTAGTCGCGGCTCTTAAGCTGCGGCCAATAAGGCGCTGGATTTCCTGGCTTCTTCCCTCTGATTTGTCGCGTGGTGTACGAGTAACCGTGGAGCGAGGCAACATGGCATATTCCGCAGTAACCCAGCCCTGACCACGACCCCTGAGAAAAGGGGGCACCCTTTCGTCCATGCTGACGGAGCACAATACCCTTGTCTTCCCCAGTTCGATCAACGCAGAACCCTCGGCGAAACTCTGGTACCCCAAGATTATGCGCACGGGGCGAAGCTCATTGTCAGCGCGGCTATCTATTCTCGGCATGCTACAGGAAGTATAGCAGACCATTTCGCAATCTGGCTATCTGTTTTGAGCTGCCGGTCATCACCGCCCTCTCTTCTGGTAGGTCTCAACAAATCTTTCTAGGGATCGGTCATAAGTCTTTTCCACACCATCGGGGAAAAAGCAAGCTGGTAGCTCGCCTGATCGCCAATGATATCTCAGACATTCGCAGCAGATGCCTTTTCTTTTGCATGGCTCGTAAGTACAGTTACAGTTTGCTTTATTTTGCTCCCAAGTGCACTCTCTCATAGTAGCCTGCCTCCAATAGTTGTCTAACTTAATACCGGTTTCTTGCTCCCGACTCGAAATCATACCGAGTGGTGAGCATTAGCGTAGGAAGCTGCCTTATTTTCACTAGCATATGCTATCATATGCCAGAGTAGGAGTATTGAAAAGGCAGGCGGCAGGTTGCAGGCACCATTCGATGCTTATCTTGACATTGAGACTACAGGCTTGTGCTCGTTCTATGACGAAATAACCGTTATCGGCATCTGTTTGGCTCTTGATGGTACGAATAACTTGGTTCAACTCGTTGGAAATGAGGCAACCAGAAGTAACTTGCTCAGGACCTTGCGTCGTGTGGACACCATCTATACATACAATGGCAGCCGCTTTGATCTTCCCTTTATCAACTTCCGTCTTGGGGTAAACCTGAGAGAGCACTTTCGTCACCGCGATCTGATGCATGATTGCTGGAGGAACAATTTATACGGTGGATTCAAGGTGGTAGAGCAGCAACTGGGCATTCCTCGGCGGCTACGGGGCATCGGGGGCGCACAAGCAGCGATGCTCTGGTGGAGATATCAGATTGACCATGACAGAAAGGCACTGGATTTGCTGCTGGAATACAACAAAGAAGACGTGGTTAATCTGCTGGCATTAAGGAGAAAGCTGGAAAGGATTTCGGAACCAAGGTATTGATCCAAGGCATATCCTGTCGGTGTCAGCTGAACAAGAGTCAGAGCAAAGATCCTATGAATCGCAACAATTGCTGCAGGATGTCGCCGATCGCGGTCACCATGTCAGCCAGAGTCCAAGAGTCTTCTTGTACTTCGTCGCATGAAAAAGACTCATCGTGCCAATACAGGTCATTAAAAACGGCGGTGATTTCATATTTGTCGAGTCTGGAATCGAGATACGATCCAGAAAAGAACAACCGCGAATGCGAAGAGAGCTGAGCAGCCGCCTGGGATTCCACCCTCCGCCAATCGCCGTCGCAGTACCAATCTTCTATCACGAAGGCATGTCCATCATTCTCACCATCGACACCGAGGGCGACATATACCCGCTGCGCATCAATGCCATAGGCCCTAAGGAGAGAACATAACAGAATAGAAAAGTCCTCGCAGTCGCCGGTCCGGTAGGATAGGGTTTCTTCGGGCGTTTGCCAATAGTCCCTTCCCCATCGTTTTTCATCAGATTCATACGCGATACTGTCGGCGACCCAGCCTCGGATATCATCAAATCCAAGTTGAGAGGGTGTGTAGGGCGGGTCACCGATGATATTCTGTAGAGTCTCGTTGATTGCCTGGCATTCGGGCCTGATGTGAGACTTGAATTCAGACTCTGTCGCCGGAAGCCACTGAGCAACAGCACTGTCCGGGTAGATGATGCGACTGACACAGCTCAGTCCAGACACGATGAGCAAGCCAAGCAAAGCTCCACAAGCCAAAGCAAACAGACAGCGCTTTTGCGGACGCAAGCTTCCCGTCATTTCAGTGATACCTGGTTTGCTTCCCAGGACTCAAGCTGGGAATATCATTTTCTCTTGACCACTGATTTCACAGACTCTTCAATATCTCCGGGCGTCAATCCATATCTCTGGAGCAGTTCTTCGGCTTTGCCTGACATGCCGTACCTGTCACCCAGATTGACGAATTCCATGGGAATTGGCATCTGCCTGGCTACTGTCTGAGCGACTCGGCTGCCGAGCCCGCCTTGGGCCAGGTGCTCTTCAGCGACGACTATTGCGCCTGTCTCTGAAGCCGCTTTAACTATGGCTACTTCGTCCAGAGGTTTAATGGTATGCATGTTGATTACCCGGCAATCCATGTCTTGTTTGGCCAAGATATCTGCGGCCTCCAGAGCCTTGGCCACCATGATGCCCGTGGCTATAATAGTGACATCCTTGCCTTGTCTCATAGTTACTGCCCTACCTAGCGTGAGGTGGTAGCCTTCCGGGTAAACAATTGGTGTCTTAGGGCGACTTAGTCTGATGTAGAAAGGTCCATAGGCACTTGCTGCTGCCCTCACTGCTTCAGCAGCCTCTATAGCGTCTGCGGGAACTACCACGGTGAAATTGGGAAGAGCACAACACAAGGCCAGATCCTCAATCGCCTGATGGGAAGCTCCGTCCTCCCCCACACTGATGCCACTATGTGTAGCGACGATTTTAACATTTATATTCGGCTGGGAAATGCAGAGCCTCAGCTGGTCAAAACAGCGACAGACGACAAAAACAGCAAAAGTGCTGGCAAAGACGGTTTTACCCGAAGCAGCCAGGCCAGCAGCTATACCGATCATATTCTGCTCTTCCAGACCGCAGTCGAAAAAACGCTCGGGAAACTCCCGGGCAAAAAAGCTGGTCATTGTTGAGGGTGACAGATCGGCATCTAAGACAACAACGTTCTTGTCTTGTCTGCCCAGCTCTACCAGAATTTTGCCGTAGATCTCGCGGGTAGATGCTTCAGCCATACTTACTCCAACTCCTTTAGTGCCTTCTCAGCCTCTTCTGGGGTAGGAGCTTTGCCATGAAACACCACGCTATTCTCCATGAAGCTAACGCCCTTGCCCTTGGTAGTTCGGGCTATGATGACAGTAGGCTTACCTTTCGTTTTTTCAGCCTTGGAGAAAGCGGTCAGGATTTGGTCGAAGTCGTGTCCACCTATGTCAATGACATGCCAGCCAAAGGCTCGCCACTTCCGGATAAGAGGCTCAAGGTTCATGATGTCGGACGTCCGTCCGCTGAGCTGCATGCCATTGCAGTCGACTATAGCTGTGAGGTTATCCAGGTCAAAGTGGGCTGCTGCCAGAGCTGCTTCCCAGGTTTGTCCCTCCTCACATTCTCCATCGCTAAGGAGGGCATATGTACGGTAAGTTCTGGAGTCCAGCCTGGCGGCCAAGGCGACACCAATGGCAAAGGACAGACCCATACCTAAGGAACCGGCCGACATTTCTACGCCGGGGGTAAAATTCCTATCAGTGTGTCCTTGAAGACGGCTGTCCAACTTTCTCAGTGTTGTCAGCTCTGCCACAGGAAAATACCCAGCTTCAGCCAGGGCAGCATACAAAATTGGAGCCGCATGTCCTTTGCTCAATATGAATCGGTCACGCTCTGACCACTGTGGATTCCTGGGGTCGTGGCGCAAGACTTTGAAATAGAGTGCTGTGGTAATATCGGCTGCTGATAGAGAACCGCCAGGATGACCGCTGCCTGCTGTAGCTATCATGGTGATTACGTGGCGGCGTAGCTTTTTGCCCATTTCCTTCAGCTCTGCCGTGGACAAATTGAATCTATTCCTGGGAGATGTGCTTTTGGGGGATACTTCGCTATGATTTGACATAGGTGAAGTACTACATTATAACTCGGAGCCCACCGTGATGTCTAGGGTTGTCGGACTATCCTGAGACCACAAGGGAGTCCACTTCACTCTGCGGGTATAAGGAGGCGCTTAAATTCAGTCAAATCACTAAGAGACTGTTGATGGTTTTTCCCCGACCTATCAATATAGAAAGCATTCAGTCCAGCCTGCCTGGCGTTGAGGAAATCAAACTGCCAATTGTCACCGACATGGATGACCTGGGCTGGCTCGACTCTCATCTCCTCACATATTCTGAGGTAGAAATCAGGGTTTTTCACCTGCCGGTAATGCGAAATGGAAGAGAAAATTCGAACGAAGTAAGGTTCGATATCCCGCAGTAAGCAATTTAGTAATTTTAGTGGCGTACCCGAAGCAACGATCAACTTATATTCACCGGCTAAGGAGGAAAGCACTTCAGTTATCTCAGGATAATAGGATATCTTGCATAGGCAGCTTCGTATCACCGGCTCCGAAGAACCCAAATCGAGACAGCTAAACCAATATTCGATATCATACCATTCCAGCCTTTGGACGCCGATCTCGTTGTACTGCTCAGTAACAAACTTCCTGGCTTGAGCAAGGTCAAGTCCCTTCTTCTGAGCGTAAAGCGCAGGGATGGCCTCGTGCCATATAGTTTCGCTGAAATCGGGCGTTACCAGTGTCCCCTCTGCATCAAAGGAGATTAATTCAATTCGCCTCATCTTGAAATGCCGATATTATCATGATAAGGGCGCGAAAGTCCATTTGCCTGCTCGCCTTCAGCACGTTAAAATACGTAGAATGCTAAGCTATTCAGTCACGCAGAAGCTGAGCCGCGGCTTTGAACTGGGTCCTATTAGACCTCCCAGTGAAGCCTATTCTCTCCTGATAAGGGCGACCAGGAATTGTCCCTGGAATCGATGCCAATTCTGCCCTGTGTACAAAGGCAGTAGATTCGAGCTAAGGCCAGTGGAACAGATCATAAGAGATATTGAGGCGGTTGAGGCCATCAGTGAAGGTATTGGGGAAGCAGCGTGGGAGATGGGCTATGGAGACAAAGCAAGAGAAGTGGCAGCGGGGCTTTGTAATCAATCCCAATACGGCCCATGTGTCTGCCATGTTGCTCACTGGCTCGCAACAGGAGGCAAGACAGCCTTTCTGCAGGATTCTAATACCCTGATCATGCGCACTCCTGAGCTAATCCAGGTGATTACCTTCCTGAGAAAAACCTTTCCCGGCTTAAATAGAGTGACCACATATGCTCGGTCTCATACGGCAGCCAGAAAGTCTTTAGCGGAATTGAAGGAACTCAAGGATGCCGGGCTAGACAGGATTCACATCGGACTGGAGACTGGCTATGATCCCCTGCTGACTTATATGGAGAAAGGGTGCACCGCTGAAAATCACATCACAGGTGGACGGAAAGCGAAAGAAGCAGGCATTTCTCTGTGCGAATATGTTATGCCTGGCCTTGGGGGCAGGAAGATGTCTCAACAGCATGCTCGGGAAACAGCCAGGGTACTAAATGAAATTGGCCCCGATTATATCGGGCTGCGCAGCCTCCATGCTTCTCCGGCTATGCCGTTGTGGGCTAAATTACGGGATGGAGATTTTGAACTGCAAACGGAGGATGAAGTAGTAAAGGAGATAGCTGTTTTCATCGAAAACCTGGAGGTTACCAGCTATCTCAGAAGCGACCACATACTTAACTTATTGATGGAGGTCGAAGGCAGAATGCCCGAGGATAAGAAGGAATGCCTCGACGTCATAAATAGGTTTTTGTCTCTGCCGGACGAGGAAAGGCTCAATTTCAAAGTTGGCAGGCGGGCTGGCTTGTACAATAGGTTGGCTGATCTGAGTCATAGCTACAAACATGACAAGGTAGAACAAGCTATAAAAAGCCTCAGAGTGGAGGGCAATGATGTTGAAGAGATGATAGTCAAGCTGAAGAATAGCTTTATTTGAAGGAAGGATTGTGGCAAGGGAATTTGCAAACCTGAATCGTTTCAAGCATGGCCGGGACATAAAACGGGAGGGCAAACAAGAAGCTGATCTACAGAGCAAGATGAAAAGCAGAGGGAAGGAGGCCAAGTCTCGTGGCCAGGATAGATGAACTCAGCTTCGGCTCTATAGTAATTGAGGGCAGAAGATACCGCAGAGACGTCCTGATTTTTGCGGGATGACACGGTGAGAAATAAGAAGGGTGGCTTTCTGGCCTACGACGCAGTCGCCAGGCTGAACGACCTTGGCGAATAGAAGAAAAAGGTCGCTGCCTTGATTCACATGACTCGTCAAGGCATAGATTTTATGTCAATTTGAATTCTCTGTAATGCTCTCAGCTGTGTTTCTGGTGTTCTCTTTTACATGGATAAACAGGTAAACCAGTTCTCTATTTGCGAGCAAGAATAGCCAGGCCAGGAAGGAGCCAATCATTCCCAGTACGATCGCGGAGACGCCCATGCCTACACCCATCAGCTCGAATCCGCCAACCATCAATCCATCATTCATGATCCTCAATCCGAAGAGAATTGAGGCAATAATGCCAATTACCAGTACTGCCCACCCTAACACTCTCAAAACACTGGTCATGTATGGTAAGAAACGATACTCCAGCAGTTTGTTCCCTTTCCAGGCTTTGTGCAGAGCATGGTCTATCCTGTGAAAAGGCGGTAGCAACGACAATCTTCGAAAAAGTCTGTCTAGCAAAGAAGCAACGTTGCGGAGGAAGGAAGTGACCTTGTGAAACAAGGAAACAGCCTTGCCCGCGAGTGAAGAAACTACCGCCTTCATTTCACACAACCACTAGGGCACATAAATTCAATCTTAGCTTGATTTCTCCGTAATGGTGATGCGTTCAGCCGTGTTTCTGGTGTTCTCTTCTACCTGGATTAGCAAGTAGAAAAGCTCTCTGGTTGCCAGCAGGAATAGCCAGGCCAGAAAGGAGCCAACCAGCCCCGCGATAGCCATGAAAGCACCTACAATTCCACCAGTCATGATTCCGTAGACGAGCGAACCAATGACGCCGCCGATCAGTATTATCCACCCCACGACCCTCAGAACGCTAGTCGCAAACCGTAGAAAAGGATACTTTTGCATTTTGCCTCCTTTCTCTTCCTTGTTTCTTACATAACGATATAGTTAGAAGCTCTCCTTGTCAATATCTCATCATCCTGGCCGCCGCAGTGCGTTTTCTTGACATCGCCCGTGGCGCCGGACGGGCTGCCACACCCAGCATGTCGCCAATGTCAAATCGTCACTACATTCCAGGCAACCATCCAAAGCAAGATCCCCAAGGTATACATATCGCACCGAACAAGAATAGAATGGAAAGGATTCCCCCGACTACCACACATACCCCCAGGCTAATAAGAAACATCCGCCACCAAAGTCCCCAGGCTAATTTCCAGGTTGGCCTTACATCGCTGTCCATCTGCTCCTTCTCCTTTCCTTGTTTTCTGCAAGGATCCGGGCTCGTCAATTGACTGGATGGTTTTTGCTGTGACCTCAATTCATTATAAGTATAGCTATTGCCCGATGTCAATATGTCGGGTCGGAGAGCGTTCAGCAATGTCATTCTGTGGAGCGCCCTTGGGGCGGCACAACGACGAATCTCGGAAATTGCTCGCTTCGTTCAGTATGACAACCGGCATTGCCAAACAGCCTGTGAGCAGCTTAACCAAGCTCTTTGACCATGTGAGCGCCTTCCGGACGATAACCAAGCGAGCGGTAATACTCCCGGGCACCAACACCACTGAGCACCGATAATCTAGGAGCTTTGAAGTCCTCCCCGGCTATTCTCTCTGCCTCCCGGAGCAACCCTTCCCCGAGACCGTGGTGTTGAGCGCCTTGTTCTAGCCTTTTGCCCAGAGGGACTTCAGGACCAAAAACGTGTAGCTCCCTGACTATTGCTTTTTGTCCATTCACTCTCAACCTCAGCAAGCCGAACAATGTTTCATTCTCGTCCTCGTAGGAAAGGAAGATCTCCTTTCCCCCCAGGGTTTCATAATCCAACCTGGTCAGACCAGGCTCGCCAACCGGCCAACCGTCCCTTCGGCGATGCCCGTATTCACGGCAACGAATGCACCCACAGCGGACACCCGCTTGCTCCATCTCTTTTCTAATAGTTCCTCTCATCGCTAAGTCACGACTGCCCGCGACGATGAATTTGCCGGGAATGTCGCGCATCAATCTGGAAATCCTTACATATTTGGGAATCAAAACCTTGATAGCTATAAGCAAATCAGTCATTACCTCATCACGATAGGGCCGATAGTGGTTATCTCGATACCAATTCTCTAACTCAGCCCCCCGAACAACCAGTGTGGGGTAAAGCTTGAGCCCGTCAGGTCGAAAACGGGGGTCTTCAAACAGTTGCCGTGATTGCTCCAGGTCATGCTCAGGCGTTGACCCCGGTAAGCCCGGCATCCAGTGATAGTAGACCTTAAAGCCACAGTCTCGTAATAGTCTAGTAGCAGAGACGACTTCGGCTACTCCGTGTCCCCTCTTTGTCAAACAGTGAATCTCATCATCCAAAGTCTGAACCCCGAGCTCCACCCTGGTGGCGCCAAAATCGAGCATTGTCCTTATCTCCTCTTCTCCACAAAAGTCCGGCCTGGTCTCGATGCACAGTCCCACGCAACGATGCTCGGCATCTTCATTCAGTTTCCTGGCCTCTTCTAGACTGCTGGAGGTGACGCCGTTCAAACCGTCATAGCAATCCTTAATGAACTCGTACTGATAGTCGCGCGGACAAGACAGAAACGTGCCACCCATGATGATAAGCTCTATCTTGTCCCGGGCGTGTCCCATCTCAGCCAGTGTCTTGAGCCTGACCTCAACTTGCTTCCTGGCATCAAAGCCACAACTTCGAGCCCGAAGCACTGCCGGAGACTCTACTGTATAGCTCTTGGGCGCCTCAGGAGAGCTGGGGCAATAAACACATTTCCCCGGGCAAGCAAATGGCTTGGTCATGACTGCCACCGGGGTAACTCCGGAAATCGTTCGCGATGCCTTCTTCATAGCCTAATATGTTAGAGTTTATCAGAGCGGATATATGACCACAAACAGAGACGTTTTCGACCAAATAGCGGAAAGCTGGTATCGGGTAAGGCATTGGCCTTTGCTAAGAGAAGAATTGGATGCCTTAGCAGTAAGATGGCAAGGCGGGAAGCTGCTAAACATCGGCTGCGCACATGGGCCCGACTTTTTGCCTTTCAGCCACGGCTTCGAACTGTGGGGGCTGGATTCCTCCCCTGCTATGCTTAGACAGGCTGTCAGGTATTCGACCAAGTTCAAGTTTTATGTCAACTTAGTCGCTGGTGATGCGTTGTCCCTGCCCTTCCCCGATAATACGTTCGATTGGGCAATATCAGTGGCGGCTTACCACCATATTAGAGGAAGAGAGGAAAGAGAGAAGGCGTTTGAAGAGTTAAGGCGGGTATTGAAACCGAAGGGAGAAGCCTTTGTAACGGTGTGGAACGGGGGACAGCCCAGGTTCTGGTTCAAGTCGAAAGAGCAAAGAGTGCCCTGGAGGCTGAAGGAGAGAATGGTTTATCGCTACTATTACCTTTTCTCCTATGGCGAGTTACGAAAGCTATTAATCAAGACTGGCTGGGAGATCATCACCATGTCCCCGGAAAAGTCCTACCGTTTCCCGATAAGAAGCTTCTCACGAAATATATGCGTCCTGCTGAAGAAATGCTGAATTCCGGGTCCTGTCATAAGCCAACGTGGGAATCGCATCTCGGCGCAGAATTAATAATCAACGATGTGAACATGCTTCGCCTGTATTTCTATTTGGCGGCTCGTACCAGCCAGTTCTGGTCAGCATAGCAAGATCTTGTGTGGATATTTGCAAAGCCGACTTCTCGGAGAATTCTCTCTAAGTCTTTGTCGGTCAGAAAGTGATATTGTCCCCTCCTTCCCTTCTCAACAATGACTTTGTTGATTGCGATAACAACCAGATTCACGGGGATGAGCAAAAGAGATATGAGAATTTGATGGATCTTCCTGTAAAAGGGAGTGAGTCTATTAAGTGCCGATATGTGTTCTCTGATGAGTGTGTTTTCTCCTGCGTTTGGTTTGGGATTGGCAATAATCAGTGCACCGCCCGGCTTGAGAACTCTGTGAAACTCAGAAATGAGTGAGTGGGGGTCTTCGAGGGCATAGAGCGTGTTGGAGCAAATCACTTTGTCAAAGGTGGCGTCGGGGAATTCAAGGCTTCTATTCAAATCGGCAACTTGAAGCTTGACATTGGACAAGTTTCTGCATTTCCTACGGGCGTGCCTTATCATCGTCCCGCTGAGGTCTACACCTGTGATACTGATTTCCCTTCCCTTATTCTCTTCGAGGACTTTCTCGATTACCAGTCCGGGCCCGCACCCGGCATCCAGAATACTCTCCCCTTTTCTGATGTCCAACGTATCATTCAGGTCTTTCAAAAGGCGGCGATAGGGGAACAGGTTTCTCAAGGATAGACTATAAAAGTACGAATAGATCTCCCAGAATGGCATTCTAGATCACGACTCTAATCAACGATAGGAAATCAGGGCGACAGACAATAATGCAAACCTGCTTCATTTTCCTCACAGATTCGTAGGCATATTGATTGAATGCCTCAAGCAACTCTGGCCTGTCATTTCTGGTTCTTGGTTCTTCACTCTCTGATACTGTTTTGGGCTTGTAGCCGAATCATGAACCGGGTTGTTGGCTAGATGCGTCTTTACTTGTCGTCACCCTCTTGGGAAGTCCGGCCTCCACAATGTCAATGAACACATCCACCAATTTGGGGTCAAACTGAAGCCCGGCACCCTGCCTGAGCTCAGTTATTACCTCCTGGATAGACATGGCAGGACGGTAAGGGCGCGCGGAGGTCATAGCCTCAAAACTATCAGCTATGGCAAGGATGCGTGCCTCCAGGGGAATCTCTTCCCCTTTCAGTCCTTCAGGATAGCCGGTGCCATCCCACCTCTCATGATGATACAAAATGCTATTCACAGAAGGAGCCAGCCTGGGTATGTTACTGATGACATTTGCCCCTAACCTGGGATGAGCCTTAATTGCCTCCCAATCCTCCTTAGTGAGCTTTCCCTTTTTGTTGAGCACTTTATCGGAAATCCCGACTTTGCCGATGTCGTGAAGGAGAGCAGCAGCGCTCAACGCAGATACTTCATCGGGTGACAATCCAATCCTTTCTGCCAACGCCACGGCGTAAACATTGACTTTCTTGGAATGACCATAAGTATAAGGATCTTTGGTCTCCACTGCCGAGGCTATGTCGTAGACCTCAGTCAAACTACCAGGTTTGGCAGTGACCCCAGAATTCCCTCCGTCATCCGGCGGTTTGGACAGAATATTGGAGGACAGAAAGATGCGATTACCTCCCGTCCGCTTGGCACTATAGAGGGCAGTGTCAGCTAC
>CAYGWI010000024.1:0-12156 GCA_964353715.1 uncultured Dehalococcoidales bacterium
CGATTGCCTGTTCTGCGAGAGAAAACACGAGTGTGAAGACCCGAGAAACCAGGCATCGTTTCACCAAAGCACGAAGGACGTTGACAATGCAATCAAGAGAATTGAGAACCATCCAGACCTGGAGGCCCGAATGCACCTGATGGAAGAGGGAGAGAGGATCAAGCAAGCAATAGCAGAATTCGGCGCATCAAATGCCTCACATTTGTTTATCATCGGCAAGAAATGACCTGTTCTGCCTGGTTACTTACGATAGAGGGGATGCCTTCGACCATGGTGCTTCCCCTGGCTTCACCCACATCCGGGGCTTGCCGATGAGAACAGAAGCCAAGGTGCAGCGAGGACCAGCCGAGTAAATAGCTCACCTTTTCCCTCCCAAGGGACCGAAGTAACCAGAGGACCTTGCACAATGCCTGATTTGCAGTAGCCCCGATTGGTGCGGTGCCCTCGAATTCCGGCTAGTATCGCCAGGCAAATCTAGTCCAGACTGAAGACAGGGTACCGGTCCGTTGTCAACAAGAAAGCATAGGCGGCTACTCTCAGGCCCCATCGGGACACACCAACTACAAAGTCAAACAGACCCCTGGGATAGCGCCCGGTGAACAAGATAGCAAACCAGGCGATCACCACACAAACAATGGCTGCAATCAGCAAGCAGGTCAGGACGATGCAGTGTGGGATAGCTAGAAACCACTTCACCAGCGGTAACCACCGGTCAAGGTCTTTCGGGACGTCTGGATATGGGATCTCGATGTGGACCGACTGCTCTTCGTCGGTTGATGGATATACGTCTGTGAGCAGGCCAATGTAAGCACCGACACGTGTGCTGAACCTGACCAATGCTAGATTCCAGTCAAACCACCATCTGGGATACTTCTGCCGGAAGAGAACCATAAGTAAGGTTGCCAGAAACAAGGTGCCTCCCGCAGCAAATAGCCAGTCCCAGCCATGCATTCCGCCCCAACCAAGGTTCGCACCACTCACCAGGGCCAGAATAATAGCAATCGGAATTAGTGTGAAGATCCTGAAGAACGTGGTCAGTCGATTAAGGGGTCTGTCCGGGTAGTCGATTGTCAAAGTGACAGGATACGCGGGTGGGGTCGACGATTCTTTTACTATCATTGCTATCGATACCTCCTTTCGTGGTTTTTCCTGTATCTGTTCACGCTACAATTTAAGCACGCCCCACAGTTCGCTGCAACTGCAGCATGTGGCATTGTGGACACATGATACCTATTCGGCAGCAGGCCTAATTGATGTAGTGTGCTTGGAACGCGCCGAACGTTAACAAGATAGCGTTTTGTCAAATCCCCCAATGCAGTCAGAACCAATCCTCAATCTTCACCAGAACCTGTCCCTATCGTTGCTTCGTCAGCTTCGGGCTATGCGCTGAAAATTGGCGCTTTGCCTTCCACATGTCGTGATATATAATGAACCCATGCTCTGCCCCAACGATAGGGCCGAAATGCACCAGGTTAAAACAACAGCGCATTACGGTGAGCCCATCATTGTTGACCAGTGTGAAAAGTGCGGGGGTATCTGGTTCGACGAGTCAGAGCTATTCCGGGCAAAACAAGGAGAGGCAGAGAAAATCGAGGTGCTGAATACCGGAATTCTACTGACCCCCTCCACGATTGAGCATCCCAATTTGATTTGCCCCCGGGACGAGACAACAATGTACCGATTCACGGACAAGTATTTCCCGAAGGATATTGTCCTGGTGCGCTGCCCATCGTGTCACGGAATCTGGCTCAATCGAGGCGTTTTCGCGAAGTATCAACAATTCCGCCAAGAATCGATGCGGGCGAAGAAGAGCCCTCAAGACGAGAAACTCAAAGAAAACATCGCTCAGTTGGTGGCATCATACGAGGGCGGGCGCTCAACCGCGACACTGAAAAGACTTGGAGAATTCCTGTCCACTCCCATAGATTCCGGTCATACTCCCGATGTCGGTGATACCACCGATGCCGGCGGTATTGCCGGTCTTGCTCTTACTACCCTGTTAACAATTCTGAGGCTAATTCTCAGGTTCTAGCACATCAATAGGAGTGCAAGATAACGAGCACAAGGCCGCTTACACATTCATTATTGGTCCGGGGATGCCTGGAATAAACCCCGGCCAGTCAGACCAGCCGATGCCAGGAGGCCAGTCTAGAAGAGCAAAAGGAGAAGACAACACAATAAGCAGAGTGGCGTAAACCGCAAACGTCGCCACAAGCTCCTTTCCTGTTTCCGGCCGGTTTTTCTTAAGCAGAAGCCTCATCGGGAACGTTATTGCAGCGGAAACGAATCTCGGAATACGGAACATGAAGGGAGCACGGGCTGTATACTGTAAATACGCCTCGCTGTCTTCCTTTCTCATTTTGTTCTCCTCAGCCAGCGCAATCCAGATTATGACCAGCGCGGTTAGTAGCCAGGACAAACTCGCTCCTGGATTCGAGCCACCCATCGGAACAGGCTGTTGGGCGGCGAATAGCATTACCCCGTAGCTCCATATAATGAAGCCCAGATACTGAGGATGCCGCGAATACCTGTATATCCAGAAATCAATGGTCTTTTTCTTTTGCGTCTTGCCGTAGAACCAGGTGATAGTCCCCAGGACAAATATGAACAGACCAAGTCCTATGGCAACAAAAGCTACAACCTCTCTGATGTCCACGCCAGTCAGCCAGAACGGGTAGACCAAGGCCATATACGGCAGGTAGCTGATATCTCCGAAGTTAATGAGGTTTACGTTCGGGTCCCAGAAGGGGATAAGCGGGACTCTCAATATGCCCAGACCAGCCAGGAAGAACATGGAAGCAAAGAAATAACCGAAGGTGGGCAAGAAGAAGGCAAAGGAGCCGAAGATAGATAGCCTCTTCTTGCCCGTCGCGAAGCCGGCCACTATCAGGATGGCTATCACGGCAAGGCAGGCATAGCCAACAGGGCGGGCAACTACCATAAACTCGGCCACTCGCTCCGGTTCTATTATTGGATGGATGTCAGGGAAGTAATTGGACAGCCAATTACCGAGCATGACCGGGAGCTGCAACGTGGCAAAGGTCAGTGCCACAGTAAAGACTACTGCCAGCGCAGATATGCCCGCTAGAAGCCCAGTTCTCGAACGTGTCGGTTCCATTGCCTTCCTCCTGATAGACGCCAATCCCGCTTAACGCCAGACTGTCTCTGGCACCTCTATCGCCACAGGCTCACTGTTAGCATCAACTGACGAAATCTCAAATGCGTAGGACGGTGCCAGTTCGTCGAAGCGGTGACGGAGGTCGATCTTTGCCCAGTCGTACGGAGGCACCATTATGTGCCATTCTATATGAAGCTCCCATTCCTCGGAGAAGAAGAGATAGTGAGATACAACTAACCATACAGGGCTAACCATGGTGCCATTCCACACAGTATCCACTGTGATTCCCAGTTCAGGATGATTCGCTGCCAGCCAAGAGGCAAACTTGTCCAACAACTCTGCTGCATATTCCTGCCGGTCGTCTTCGCCTTCTGCTACCTCGAAGCTAGCAACCTTCTCATCAGTCATACTGCCTCGAGTTCCGGTGATAGTCACCTCAATGACTTGTCCAATACTTGCTTGTGCCGGTGTGACAACTACCTCGGCAACCTCTCCCTCGAATATGTCATAGTAATGAATGACTACTTCCGCGCCGGGAGCCGTCGCTGATATGGTCACGGGAAGCTCATTTTCCTCGCCTTCATCGGTAATTGTCACCAGGAATACGAAGTGCTGTCCGGCAATGGAGTATTTGAAGAATGGTTCTCCGTTTATGTCCTCAGGCGTTTCAGGTATCACATTGATATGAAATGCAGTATTCGCATCCGGCTCTCCATCATCTGGCTCCCCGGACGCTGGTGGGAATGAGGCTATGGCCACTATTGTGATGATAACTGCAACACAACCTCCCAGGATTGCTGCCAGCCTTTTATTACTCATTCTGTCCTCCTTTTGTCATGAAGATTATCGGTCCGATTTGCCGGGCTTTCTTCATTGTTTCTTTTATGACACTAAAACGCGGCGAGTCCAAAAAGGTTGCATTATTCCTTGATATTCCGGGGAAACACTGCCCAATATACGACACCGGCTTTGCGAGTGACCGTCATGTCAACGTGATTATGGACAAGAAGAGTTAAGAAAAGTTAAGTAGATGCACATTGACAACAGCTAGCACAAATGGTATCATTATGCTTCTCCAACCATTCTGGGAGGCAGGGGGCGGCTAACAGGGCCATGGGTAAAGCTATCTCCAGTACGAAATAGAAGGTTCCGATCCACCGTATATATGGACATTTGCATGACAGCGAGCCAACAGTGAAACCGACCCTACGAAGTTGGCTTCTTCTTTACGGAGGTGGTGACTATGTGAAACTGCTAAGAGAGACTGAAGGCATGCAATAACCAAGTTGAAAGGAGAACACATGTATATCAAAAAAATATGGATTGTGACGTTAACACTGGCTTTGTTGTTGTCCTCAGCGTCTTTAGCTGTGGCGCAGGAGCCAGTCGAACCCCTGACCCCCCCACCAACCAGTGCTACAGACCAGATGTTCGATGAGACCTCTCCCCTATGGTTTGTGGAACTGGTCAGCCCGCCTGCCTCAGAGGGAACCAGCATGGCAACTCTGAGGGCAGAGAAGAACGCCTTCCGCACCAATGCCAGGAAAGCTGGCCTGGTATACACGGAACGTTACACCTACGATGTTCTATTCAACGGTTTCTCGATCTCAATCGAGCGGTCCCAGCTAGGCAAGCTGACCCGCATCCCCGGTGTCGTGAACATCTATCCGGTCGATATTATTGCCATTCCTGAGCCGCAACAGGGCCCGGAGCCTGAGCTATTCACTTCCCTGGCTATGATCGGCGCAGACATTGCCCAGAGTGAACTGGGCTACACCGGCGCAGGTATCAAGGTGGCCGTGATGGACACCGGCATTGATTATGACCACCCAGACCTGGGCGGCGGTTTCGGGGAAGGTTACCGTGTGGCCTACGGCTTTGACTTTGTTGGCGATGCTTTCAATGCCGACCCCGCCTCTCCTTCCTATAATCCCGTCCCTGTCCCCGACGATGACCCGGATGACTGCAATGGTCACGGCACACATGTGGCCGGAATCATCGGTGCGAACGGGGGCGTCGTTGGCGTTGCCCCCGAAGTCACCTTCGGCGCATATCGTGTCTTTGGTTGTGAGGGTTCCACCACAGCCGACATTATGCTTGCTGCCATGGAACTGGCACTGGCAGATGACATGGACATCCTCAATATGAGCATTGGCTCAGCCTATACATGGCCGCAATACCCGACGGCCATGGCTGCCACCCGCCTGGTTAACAGGGGCATGGTTGTGGTGGCTTCCATCGGCAACAACGGAGCCAACGGCCTGTACGCGGCGGGCGCGCCCGGCCTCGGTGAAAAGGTAATCGGCGTAGCATCATATGACAACACCCACATGTATCTGCCCTATTTCACGGTCAATGACCGCAATATCGGCTATATCACCATGACCTACTCCCCCAACCCGCCGACTGCTGGGGCATACGAAATAGTACCTGCCAACCTAGATGGCACGCCCATAGTGCCCGGCTCCCTGGTGGGCAAGGTGGCTCTGGTGGCGCGGGGTACTCACAGCTTTGCAGTGAAGGCATCCAATGCTATCGCTGCCGGCGCTGTGGCTGTTGTGATCTCCAACAACGTCGCCGGCGTGTTTAGCGGCACATTGGGAGGGCCATTGCCAACCCCAGCGCCGGTCGTTGGGATTTCTCTCGCCGATGGTGACTTCATCCGAGCACAGACCACTCCCATCATGATGACGTGGACCGATCAGAAGGCATCCTTCGCCAGTCCCACCGGTGGTCTGATCTCGTCCGCCAGTTCTTACGGCCTCTCTCCCGACCTGTCTCTGAAGCCGGATATCGGCGCCCCCGGCGGCAACATCTACTCCACCTACCCCCTGGAAAAGGGTGGTTACGCCACACTGAGCGGCACGTCCATGGCCTCGCCGCACGTGGCCGGTGCCGCAGCATTGCTGCTGCAGGCCAGGCCCAATACACCCTCTCAGGCCGTCCGCGGCATTCTGCAGAACAGCGCTGACCCGAAAGTCTGGTCGGGTAATCCAGGACTGGGCTACCTCGATAATGTTCATCGGCAGGGCGCAGGCATGCTCGATATAGATGATGCCATACTGAGCACTACGAAGATCGGGCCCGCCAAGATTTCAGCAGGCGAAAGCGAGGCTGGTCCCTTCACACAAGCGTTGACCATCGAGAACAAGGCTCCTACGGACGTGACCTACGATCTGTCTTTCGTCAACGCCCTTTCCACCGGCGGCGTGATCACGCCTAGTTTCTACACTTCCGATGCCAACGTGGTCTTCAGTACCGCTAGTGTGACCGTTCCGGCCCATGGCATCGCCACACTCAACGCCACCATATACCCGGCCACCGGGCCCGCCTACGGCCAGTATGGAGGCTATATTGTCTTCACCCCGCAGGGCGGCGGGCAGGTCTACCGCGTGCCTTTCGCGGGCTTTGTGGGCGATTACCAGGGCATTCAGGTACTGACTCCCACCACGAATAACTTTCCATGGCTGTCTGTCCTATACGGAGGCAGCTTCTATAAGGTCACCGATCCCGGTGACTGGACTTATACCATGCTGGGCGACGACGTTCCCTACTTCCTGGTGCACTTTGACCATCAGGCCCGCACCTTCCGTATAGATATCTACGCTGAGAATGGTAAGGCCTGGCACCGGGCATACAATGAGCAATACCTGCCACGCAGCAGCACTCCCACTTCTTTCTTTGCTTTCCCCTTTGACGGCACAACCTTTGCGGGCAAGAAGACCTACACAGTGCCCGATGGCACCTACTATGCCGTCATCTCCGTTCTCAAGGCCAATGGTGATTCCAGCAATCCTGCACACTGGGAAACCTGGACCTCGCCGCTCTTCGTGATAGATCGCCCGTAACTCCGGTATCTGGTAAGTTCACAGCCAGGGCACACTGGTGTGCCCTGGCTGTGTTTCTTAATAGCCAGGAAACCCGGCTAGTCAACAAATCAGCTCGTCCACTCTATTAGTCCAATGCCATCAACCATAATCAGTTCATGCAGTTGCTCGAGCCTTCCGACCGACTGGAGCAAAGTCCTGGTTGATCCGAAAAAATGCCAGTGAGGTCTAACCCTATGAGTATGTTAACCTGGCCGCGTAGTCATTCGCAGTTATGACCTAATTTATACCGGAGCAATCAGGCCAGAAGCTTCCAAAGCAAGGTGAGGTGCATAGCTCTGTCTACGTCAGTTTCATGGTGAGGAAAGCTGCCCCTAAATAAGCAGCAACGCTCGCCACAAGCGAGAGCGCCAGGCCCAGACGAGGTAGAAGAAAGATTACGCCAACGACATAGAGAATCCAGGCAGGCAACAGTATCAGCATGCTCTTGGCGTAAGAAACAGCTGCACCTGTTCCACCACCAAGATATATCGTAATCAGAGTTATCAGGGTAGTCCCCGGCAAGAAAGCAATGAAAACAGCAAGTTCACTTTTGCCTTGACTTCCAAAATAGGTTACGAGCGAGACTACGAGCCCGCCGATCACAAAATACAATGCCAGTAACTTGGGATCCACTCTGCCTTTCAAGCTTGATGTTGATTATAGCATAGCGCCCAACGAAGCTGACGACATAGAATCACTCATTCGCAGCAGAGATCACAAATATCGTCAAAAGGGGGCTGATTAGTCACGAGCCAGGATATCCTTGACCCGCGCTGCGAGAGCCTCACTGTCATCATCTCCGGTGACAAACTGAATCTGCTTTGCCGAAGATACACCCAGTCCCAGTTCGGCGGCTCGTGCAATCTGTTCTTGTTCGAAAATGGGCCCGCGGCTGACCTCCGGTGTTGTCCCCAACAAACGGAGAACCGCTACTCCCACCGCATCAATGGCGACGCGATCAGTTCCAGCCAGCATAACCTTAGCCTCTACTCTGGTGCCACGGTGAGGCCCACCATCGACGAAAGCCTCCACACCGTCCAGGACCACTAAGTCGGGCGAGTAAGCAGTATTAATCTCGGCGATCATTTGCCTCTGGTGTGGCGATGAGTGAAGTTCCTGCATATACGGATAGCCTCTCCGGGGGACAAGTCCCACCGAGTTTTTCAAAGAGAGGGTGAAATGGCCACCGTAAGCATGGGTCTTGAGACAACAGGTCTGAACAATTGATTCCGCTTCGAGATAAATGCGGGGGAAGAGAAAACCCTGGCTCCAATGACTGTCTTTGGGTTCTATCTTGACCCAGCCTTCAGGACCCAGTTCTTCTAGATTGACGACCTTGAAGCCCAGTTCTTGAGCTAGCTCAAAAACCCCCTTCTGTTGCATGACGATCCGAGTATCTGCCGGCCCGCTTCGCTCAGCCAGGGTGATTTGCCTTGCTCCCATCTGGTGAAGAGCCAGAATCAGTGAGCGCAGCGTATCGTTATGCGTGGAACCTGGCGCCGGGTCAGCCGTGTTGAAATTGGGTTTCAGTACCACGCTTTTGCCACGAAAAGATTTCACGCCCAGAAGGTCTATTGCTTTCCTGACACCTTCACCTCGATCTTTGGTGCTTACCAATGCCACTTTTGTCATACTAACTTCCTCCGTCTAATAAGTATAGAATTATAGCTGATATATGCCGGCTCGACCAGACTGATAAGTCTAAAGCAGCAACCATGACAGATTACCTGCGTGATGATACTACTACATTTGCTTACGATGCTATGAATAATTGGGCGACGAGGAGTATAATTCTCTATCCCCCAGTATAGGAAGTTAACCGATGGTTCCCGATGAAACATCAGCACTCATTTGCTCCAAGCTGGAGGAGCGAGGTTATCGCGGTGCAGTCTTGCCCATCGAGCATATTGCTCAACTTAAACATGAGATAGAAGGGCGCCTCAGCCAGAAGGAGATAGACGCGGGACTGTATGAGAGATATCTGACTTACTTCAAATTCGATGTCACGACTAATCTTCCGGGGACCTGTTCAATCATAATAACCGCAGCTCCGCAGCCTCAGCGCAAGGTCACCTTCCACCTACATGGGCAGGCCTATGTGGTCATAATCCCTCCTACCTACTATGCTGACACAGATGACCAAATCAAGGACACAATCGAGAACGTTCTCAATGTTGATGGCTACCAGCTTCACCGAGCTGCCTTGCCGCTGAAATTGTTGGCTGTATACTGCGGAATGGCGAAGTACGGGAAGAACAACATCACCTACGTAGAAGGTCTGGGGAGCTTTGTGCGACTCAGAGCCTATCTTTCAGACGTGCCGCCAGTTAGAAGCGACTGGTTGGAACCACAGGTAATGGAAGAATGCGATAGCTGCAAGGCATGTCTCAAGGCATGTCCCACCAGAGCGATTATCCCGGACCGCTTCTTGATTCATGCAGAGAGGTGCCTTACCTTCCTTAACGAAGGGCCAGAAGACTTTCCGGAATGGATAGACCCGGCCTGGCACAACAGCCTTGTAGGCTGCATGAAGTGCCAGCTTGTCTGCCCGGTAAACAAACAGTTTGTCGAATGGGTCGAAGAGGGGGAGGATTTTACCGAAGCCGAGACCCAGGCAATCCTGAATGGGGGGCCACTTGATCGCCTCCCACCTGAAACAGTTAATAAACTCAAGCACTGCTACATGTTGGATTCCCTGGACGTACTACCAAGAAACTTGCGCGCCCTCTTGAGGTGATTAATCGCAGCAGCGAGCCTTCCGCCTTTCCTGTGTGGTCACTTCCTGCCTCTGCGCTGCAGCTGATTTGTGACCTCTCTGATTGGTCTGGCGGGGAAAATCTGATATCATACCACCATACCTTCGGAGTATTGGAGGATGCGAAATGAAGCCTGCTTTACTCATTATTGATGTTCAGAATAAATTCTTCAAAATCAATCAAGCGTGCTCAGACTCCTTGAACTCGGCGATTGAATACATCAACGCGTCCATAGCTCTCTTTAGAACCAAGGGTTACCCAATCTTCATCATTCAGCACAAGGATGAAAAGGAAGGTTTGCTTCCTGACACACCGGATTTTGCACTACCCAAAACTCTCAACGTCGAATCTCGGGACCCGCGTGTAACGAAGACCTACGGCAATTCCTTCAACAAAACGCCGCTGGCCACCCAACTGCAGGAACTGGGCGTTGACACGGTAATAATCACAGGCTTCTGCGCGGAATACTGCATCCTGTCCACCTACCGCGGCGCACAAGATCAGGACCTGAAACCGATTATCCTTCGGAACGCCATCGCCTCCGATAACGCTGAACACATCGCATTCGTAGAAGGAATCTCAGAGACGATAACCTACGGAGCCCTGAAAACGCTACTCTAAATAGGGTCCAAGTGCGCACAACCAAGTCTGAAGCACTGCCCTGGATAAGGGGCAAGAGCGTGACCATGCCGGCAAGGCGACGATAAGGGTTTAGCTTCCCACCAGCTACTTCTAATGGAAATAAGTTTGCAACGACGATACAGAGAAATGTAAAGAGGAAAACAGCGAGTGACGAAGGGGCAATCCAAATTCTGGCGTGTTGCTCCGTTCAACCTGGTTTCCTGAGCGTAATCTTCATTCAAATATCTGTTAGCGCCATCTGGTAATTGCCTTTGAATCCCGTTTGCTCCAGCATACCCTTGATTTCCGTCTGGTATTTTTCCCTGCTGAAGCCATGCAGCGTAGAGACTCTATATCCGAGTCGGCCGATCAAAAACCCATATTCCTTTTTCGCTTTTCTTCTATCAGCCGGGTTGGTGAAAACCTCAGGACACCCATCGTATATCCAGGCTTCCTGGTTGGGTTTGAGAATGCGATAGCGTTCCTCAAACACCAAACGTGGCGTTTTCCAATGATGCGAAGCGCCTGTGCTAACCACAAGGTCTATTGGATTATCCCTGAAAGGGAGTTTGGCCGCATTGCCGAAAACAAATCGAGCATTATCAACGCCCCTGGCATGGCGTCTGGCAATCTTGACCATTTTCCTGCTGAGATCAATGCCACAGACGTGAAGGCCGGGCGACCTCCCGGCAATCTCTATCGCCAGGTAGCCTGTTCCTGAACCTAAATCAAGAACAGTCCCTTTTCCCATCTCTGCTACAATGTCATTAGCTATCTTCGTTTCAGGCTTGCGCAGAACTTTTGCCACTGTCGCATTGTAGAATATGGCACCGGGGGTGGGAATTGATTCAGGTTTCCTCAGTAAATCCTTGATGAATCTTGTTAGAGACATGACCATCTCCTTATATTCCGGGGACACGACACCTAATCCCTATCAGGCCTGCTTAGTATGGTGTCCCTGGAATTCGTTAAGAGCTGTCCTCGCACCATTCGATAACATCGGTTGACCAGACAGTGCCGATGGCTTTTTCCAGTACCGCTTTGCGCGGGTCAGGTATATCCAGCAGCATGCGCAGGATGCGGTCATCGAATTGACTCAGGAACGGGCACCGCTTACGCAGTAACAGTATGGTAGTCCTGGCCCCGCCATAGACCAGATAGTCCAGCGACCGGGCACGGGGCTCAATATGCTCCCGCGCATGACCGCAGACCCGGATCAGAAATTGCTCTATTTGCTTTTCCCGGTGTCGGGCAAACCGCGCCTGCGAGGAGCCGCCCTTCTTATGACGAGCGTGCACCAGGCCTGTTCCCGTCTTACTGTCTATAAGTTCCGTCCCCCGGCAGATGCCAATGCTGTATGCTCCTAATCGGACCAGTACCAGACCTATAAGGAAGTCGTGAGTAAGAAGGGAGCGCAAGGGCTCAACATCATAGCCGTTGGTCATATATTCCTCGGCAATTGGGAACGGGGGCAAGACCAGATGCATTCGCGGCGGGCCCCAGAAAAACACCGCTCCTGTTCCGGAGCCTGCAGCAGCCTCAGGCACACCTGGCGGTATGGCACTTGCCAGAGACATCTTCCCCAGCAGATTCTCAACCCTGTCTTGAGTCGTCCCTTGTGGGACATACAACGACGTTGCTTTGTTTTCAGTCAAAGCCAGCTCGTCCAGAAAGTCGAGCATCTTCGACCTGCCGAGATGGGACCTCTTTGATATAAGCATAATATCAATGGCTCAAACGAAAT
This sequence comes from uncultured Dehalococcoidales bacterium, assembly GCA_964353715.1. Lineage (GTDB taxonomy): Bacteria > Chloroflexota > Dehalococcoidia > GIF9 > AB-539-J10 > RBG-13-51-36. Next base: position 12,109 of record CAYGWI010000024.1, read on the forward strand.
ACCCTGGCTACATGCTGACCATAGTAACGCCGTCACCGCCTTCACCTT
>CAYGWI010000025.1:0-10243 GCA_964353715.1 uncultured Dehalococcoidales bacterium
CCAGTTCCCCGTGGGCACACCCGGAAAGGGCGATAAGCCCATCATGGTGGAGCTTGAGAAGCTCCCTATCCACTCTGGGCTTGTAGTAGAATCCCTCGAGATGACTCTTGGTAACCAGTTGGAGCAAATTGCGATAGCCCTTTTCATTCTTGACCAGCAAAGTAAGATGGCGGGGGGTCTTATGGGCTGGTTCTCGGCTACGGCAATCAGTCTCAGCGACATAAACTTCGCAGCCAATGATTGGTTTTATACCTGCTTCCCTGGCCGCCACATAAAAATCAATGACGCCATACATGGCACCGTGGTCAGTGATAGCCAGGCTGTCCATGCCCAATTCCTTGGTTCGGGCAATAAGCTGAGGTATGCGGCACATGCCATCGAGCAAGCTGTATTCGGTGTGGACGTGCAGATGGGCAAACTTCTGCGGCATCGGCTAGATTATAACACTTGCGCCAAGAGCCCCAGACGGGAGATCTCTGCCTGTCGAGAATTTCTTTGCCACCATAGCGGACATCGCCGTTTGCCTGTGCCTTTGGCTGAACCCGCCCTAGGCTGTGAAGCTCATAATATGGTACAAAAGCAGATTGAGACCAGAGGCGTGGATGATGGGTTCTGGTTTTGTGGTAGACTTCGGAGAAAATGCAATACGATTCGTAAACAAGGAAAGGAGCCAGCGATGACGGCAGTTCGATTCAAGAAGATTTTTGAACCAGCGAGCATAGGGAAGATGCAACTTAAGAATCGCATAGTCATGCCGCCGATGGGCACAAACTATGCCGAAGCGGGCGGCGCAGTCAGTAAGAGAATGCTCGATTATTATGAAGCCAGGGCCAGGGGTGGAGCAGGACTGATTATTGTGGAAGGAAGCGCTCCCAGCCTGCAATGCAACATATCTTTCCAGGGATCTCCATCCTATCAGGCATCTCTGGGAGATGATAAATTCATTCCCGGATGGAGAAAACTGACGGACGCCGCTCACAAATATAATACCAGGATAGCTATCCAGATAATGCATGGCACCCTGGAGAACTGGGACGGTAAGCTAGTGCAGGTAGGTCCAAGTCCGGTAGTAGTACCAGCAAGGATTATGGGTGTCTTTGGAGGACCTCCTCATGAACTAACTGTGGGAGAAATTGCGGAAAGGGTAGGATGGTTTGCCTCGGCTGCAGGACGTGCTAAGAAAAGCGGCTTTGACGGGGTAGAGATCCACGGTGCTCACCAGTACATCGTGGCTGCATTTCTCTCCTCGGCTACCAACCAGCGCAAGGATAAATACGGTGGCTCGGTCGAGAATAAGACAAGATTCTTGATAGAGATACTCCAGGCTGTCAGGAGGGAAGTGGGCCCTGATTTTCCTGTTTGGGTCAGGTTCAACGCTCAGGAATGGGGAGTCGAGAACGGGATTACCATTGAGGAGACCAAAAAAATGGTACCTCTGGTGGTGGAGGCGGGGGCTCAGGCGCTTCACGTATCGGGTTATGGCGCTGGGTCTTACATAACAACCGCTCCAATTCCGGATACCGCGGGCTTTCTAGTACCTCCGGCCGAGGAGGTCAAGAAGCTAACCGGGGTGCCGGTCATTGCAGTGGGTAGGCTGGATCTTGAGCTTGGCGAGAAAATCCTTGAAGAAGGCAAAGCTGACCTTATAGCCATAGGCAGGCGCCTTTTAGCCGACCCGGACCTGCCCAACAAAGTAGCTCAAGGAAGGCTTAACGAAGTTGTCCCGTGCATAGGCTGCATGGAGTGTATTGAGCGGCTGGCCTTTGACGAACGAGGCGAGGGTGTAACCTGCGTCGTCAACCCCGCTTTGGGTAAGGAGAAGGCATATGAGATAAAGCCCGCGAGAAAGGCCAAAAATGTGGTTGTAGTCGGTGCCGGTCCGGCGGGCATGGAAGCTGCCATCGTGGCAGGAAAGCGAGGTCATAAGGTTACCTTGCTCGAAAAAGAGGCGAAGCTGGGTGGGCAGCTGAATATAGCCGCCTTACCTCCATTCAAGGGCGACATCTTTCCGTGGGTAGACTATCTGGTCAGTGAAGTCGAGAAGACTGGGGTGAAGGTTGAGCTGAATATGGATGCCACTGCTGAAATCGTCACTAGAAAGAAACCGGACGCCGTTATTATAGCCACAGGAGGCACTCCGGCCATGCCCGACATACCTGGCATTGATAAGCCAAATGTGGTTACTGCCCAGGATGTGCTCTCGGGCAAAGTCAGGGCCGGGCAGAATGTGGTCATCATCGGTGGAGGGATGGTCGGCTGTGAGGCCGGGCACTATCTGGCGGAACAGGGAAAGACGGTGACCATCATAGAAATACTGAAGCGAATGGCCAACGACATGCTCCTCATGACCAGGCGCCGTCTCATGGATGGATTGAGGAACAAGAAGGTGACTCTGCTGGCCGGCGCAACCTGTGAAGAGATAAAGGCAGACAGTATCCGCGTAACTACTGGCGAGGGCAAGAAGGAAACCATTCCAGCCGACACAGTCATTATCGCCGTCGGCTACAATGCAAATGATAGCCTATACAAAACCCTGGAAAGCAAAGTCCACGAAATATACTGCATAGGCAATTCTGCCAAACCGCGGAGAATACTGGAAGCTAACAGTGAGGGGTATCAGGCCGGCCTGGCTTTATGAGACTTTCGAACAGGCTGGTTATCCGGGCGACTGGGTGGGCAGGAACAGGTTAAACATGTGTCTGAGGACGCGATTGCCCATTTGCTTGATCTGCGGAACATGGTAATCTGTTGACATAGGGTACGAAAAACCAATAGTATGCAAGGCGGAGAAGGAAGGAGCGGGGAATGAAGCTAGTGACTTTCGGGGTTCCCACGCCAGTTGGCCAGATACAGCGCATCGGAGTCATACACCAGAACAAGATCATCGACCTCAACATGGGCTATACGCGCTACCTGGCTGATAAGCACAGCAATAATGAGGCTTACGAACTGGCAGCAGCGATGCTCCCGCCTGGCATGATTGCTTTCTTCAGGAGGGGCGAAGACGGGAAAGACAAGGTCAAGCTGACCATCGATTATGTGGTGAAATGCTAGGCCAAAGGTGGCCTTCTTGGTCCCCGGGGCGAGAAGATAGTCTACGAGATGAGTGAGGTCAAGCTGAAGGCGCCGGTGCCGCGGCCGAATTCCCTTCGGGATTATCTCACCTTCGAGGGCCACGCCAGCTTTTCCGGGAAGAGACAACTCGACAAAGGCTGGTATGAGATACCCGTATGCTACAAGGGGAATCCTGACACTATCATCGGCCCCGATGAAGTCATTCTTTGGCCCGCCTTCACGGATTTGCTGGACTACGAGCTGGAATACGGCATCTATATTGGCAAGGAGGGCAAGAACATCCCCAGAGAACGAGCAGAGGAGTACATTGCCGGCTATACAATCTTCAACGACATCAGTGCCCGTGACATTCAGTTACAGGAGATGCTGGCGGGTGGCCTCGGTCCGGCTAAGGGCAAGGACACCTGTAGTGTCTTAGGGCCATGCCTGGTAACCTCTGACGAACTGAACCCCAAGAATCTGCGGATGACGGCCCGTATCAACGGTGAGTTATGGTCGGACAATAACAGCGGCACAGCCTACTGGACCTGGCCGCAGATTATTGAGTTCGCCTCCATGGAGGAGACGCTATATCCCGGTGATTTCCTGGGCTCGGGGACAGTAGAAGGTGGTTGTGGTATGGAACTCAACCGCTGGATCAAGCCGGGCGATGTCATAGAACTGGAAGTGGAAGGCATCGGCATCCTCAGGAACCGCGTTGGAGATAAGCCGCCCAGGCGGACGTTCACGCGTTGATATTTCTGTCTGCATGGTGTTTGCAGGCTGCTGGCCATCCATTCTAGATGACTGCAATCAAGAGTAGTTAAAAGAGGTGCAGACACTACTATGAACAAAGAATGCGCAGTTCCGACCTGGGAACCAGGAGTCAAGCAGCTGGCTCCCAATGTCTACGCCTACATCCAGTCCAAGGCTACCTGGTACTGGAGCAACGCTGGATTCATTGTGGGCAACGATTATGTTGTGGTTGTGGATTCGCTGGCTACAGTCGGCCTGACCCAGAGATTCAAGGATGAGATCAGGAAAATCACCGATAAGCCGATTCGCTATCTAATCAACACCCATCACCATGGAGACCATACCTATGGAAACCATGTGTTTGCGGGGGCTACTATGATCTCGCATGACCACTGCCGACGTGAGTTAACAGAGGCACGTATGATGGACCTTAACCTGCTGAATACCATCTTCCCTGAGTTCGATTTCCGGGGAATCGCGGTCACGCCGGCTGATATCACCTTTGATAAGCAACTTACACTGCATATGGATGGGCGGGAAGTCAGGCTGCTGCACTTTGGGCCCGGCCATACTATAGGCGACATAATTGTGCATTTGCCCGATGAGGGTATCATCTTCGCCGGCGACTTCATTTTTTTGTGTTCCACCCCGCTGGGCATGGAAGGGTCCTTTGCTGGCTGGCTCAAGAACCTGGACGCCATGGCGAAGCTGGGTGCCCAGACTTATGTCCCCGGCCACGGGCCCGTGTGCGGAGTGGAAGGGCTGAAGCAGTGTCGCGATTATCTGGTCTTGGTCCGGCGCGAGGCCAGGAAACGGTTCGACAAAGGCATTACCGTTGATGAAGCTGCGAAAGACATCGACCTGCGACAATTCAAACAATGGCCTAACCACGAGCGCATTCTGCTCAACGTGGAACGCCTGTGGCGCGAGTTCCGTGGCGAAAGCCCCGCCACCTCCAAGATCAATATTGCCGAAACCTTCCTGCGGATGGATACCATGGCCAAAACCGGAGAGCTGTAGCACACGATTATGATGAGTCGAGGACGACAAATAGCCCAATCTGTCCAAAAGAATCTCGTTTTGTTAAGAGGGGAGTCTTTCCGAGAGCCTTAAGAATCTCCTAGCCTTTCATCTTGCCGCCATTTCTTGGCTGGGGGCCTGCCACTCAGTCTCCATCATTCAGTTTGCCGACGTTCTGCCGATGCGACGAAAACCTGGAAAGAACAAGAAGAAGACTTGACAGTACGGCGGTGGATGATACAGTATGGACTTAGGTTTCGGGGAAACTAAATTGTCACCGGTGCATTATACTAATGGGGTGGCTTGTTTTCCTGTTGGCTAATATGGATTTAAACGAAGAGAGAGAACTAGTTAGACAGGCACAAAAATCCCCCGATGCCTTCGCTGGACTTTACGACCAGTATTATCCGAAAATCTTTGGCTATGTCCTGAGGCGAACTGCCAATCTGGAAACTGCCCAGGATATTACTTCAGAGACATTCTTGAAGGCATTGAAGAAACTCTGGCAATTTCAATGGCGCAATATCTCTTTTTCCCCGTGGATATACAAAATCGCCACCAATGAAGTTAACCAGTACTTTAGAAAAGCCGAATACAAGAAATCCGTGTCACTGGAGGAGTTACAGGAGCAAGGTTTTGAACTGTTATCACCCCATGACCCGGAAAGCGAACTGATAGAAGCGCAGGAAAAACTAAAACAACATCTGGACTTTCTGGAAATTCAGGAAAGGATCGTCCGGCTTCCCGCTAAATACCAGGAGGTCATCGCTCTCAGATTCTTTGAAAAGCGACAGATTAAGGAAATTGCTGAAATCCTGGGGAAAAGGGAAGGAACGATAAAATCCCTGCTTCATAGGGCAGTGGAGAAATTAAGAGAAACCGACTGAACCATCTCACGCGAATCGCGCGATCTTCCGGATCAGATAATGCAACCTTTCTCAGCCTTCTGCATTTAGAGTAACAGAAGGAGGAAAATAGGATGTTTGGAAGGCAAGTGAAAATACAACCGCTGTTGGGAAGCAAAAACACGAACGTTTCCGATCGAGCGAATGAGGAAAGCGGACGCCGCTCTTCGCCGGGGGCGTTCTCCTGGTACCTCGCTCAGCGCGCACTACCCGAACTGAAGTACGTAGCGACAATGAGCGGGTATGTAGTTCTACCGTAAGGAAAATAGAAGGAGGAAAAGTGCATGAAATACGAAGATTTTATTAAGAAACTGGAGAACCTTAAAACCCCGGATATCGAGCTTCCTGGCCACAGGCAAGTCCTGAAGATGTTTTTGCTCAACTCCGGGCGTTTCAGGGAGAGGGCGATTATGAATTGGGCGAAGGTATTGGCCCCCATCACTGCGGCTGTGCTATTGATAACGGTCGTAGGATTTTTCGCAGTGGATAGGCCCGGGCCTCTATATTTGGGAGGGAATCAAATTACCCAGTTCACTTCTTATGGTGAATTGCAGGAATTTGTGAAAACAAAGGCAGAATACAAGCAATTCTCTTGGGGATTCTCAAGAGGAGATTTCTTCCTTGCGGCTGGTGGTGCCGAAAATGCTGATCTTGCCCCAGCTGTCTCAGGTCACTCTACCACCAATATTCAGGTTGCCGGGGTGGACGAAGCAGACATTGTTAAGACCGACGGAGAGTACATCTACCTCGCTTCAGGGAACAAGACCATCATCGTGAAGGCTTATCCCCCTGAACAAGCTCGAGTCCTATCCGAAATCGAGCTAGAGGGCACAGTGATAGGGATATTCATCAATGGAGACAGGTTGGTCGTGTTCGAGGAGGAAACACCCTATTATGGTATTCAGTGGGACTCTGTAGAAAAATTCTACATGCCTTACATATCACCTAAGACCTACGTCAAAGTATATGATGTCTCAGACAGAGAAAACCCTCAATTGCGGAGAGAGCTTTCTACTAATGGTCAATATGTGAGTTCGCGGATGATCGGCGATTACGCTTATGTGGTCGTAAATGAGCCCGTGTATGAGCGGGACGATGAAATAAACCTCCCAAAGATTGGCTCCAGTGGCAACGAGACGGAAATACCGGCCACAGATATCTACTATTCCGATGTCGCTGACTATTACTATATGTACACCACTATAATAGCCATAAACACCCAGAACGATGGCCAGGAGCCAACGTCTGAAACAATCCTGCTGGGAGCCTCCAGCAACCTGTATGTCTCTGCAGATAGCATTTACCTGACCTTCCCGGTATGGGGAGGCGACGTGATAGAGCCGTGGGGAATTCGAAGTTCTGATGAGAGGACCTCCATCCACCGGATTCGCATTGAAGGCGGTGAAATGGAGTATGTTGCCAGCGGCGAGATCCCCGGTATGGTGCTGAACCAGTTCTCCATGGATGAGTACGATGGCTATTTCAGAGTAGCCACCACGGTCCACGGCGAAAAAGCCCTGAACAACGTGTACGTTTTGAATATGGCTCTCAACATTACCGGTTCGTTGACAGATCTCGCTCCCGGGGAGACCATCTATTCCGCCAGGTTCATGGGTGAAAGGTGCTATCTGGTCACTTTCAGGAACATTGACCCCCTATTCGTGATAGACCTGAGTAACCCCACGAACCCCAGGGTTCTCGGCGAGTTGAAGATAACCGGCTACTCAAGCTACCTGCATCCCTACGACGAAACCCATATCATAGGGATAGGCAAAGAGACAGTGGCGGAGCGCGAAGACTTTGCCTGGTATCAAGGAGTCAAGATATCGCTCTTCGATGTCAGCGATGTGAGCAACCCGCGAGAGATATCCAAGTATGAAATCGGTGACAGAGGGACCGATTCACCAGTCCTGTGGGACCACAAGGCGTTTCTATTTGATAAGGAAAGAAACTTGCTGGTGATGCCCGTTTTGGAGGCGAAGGTAGATGAGTCGCTATATCCTGGTGAAGTCCGTCCTGACGCTTACGGTGGGCCCGTCTGGCAGGGCGCATATGTATTCGACATATCTATAGATAACGGGCTGCAACTGAGAGGCAGAATCACCCATGTCGAGAACGTCACCGATCCTGAACAAGAGTATTACTACTATTACTCTCCTTTTGCAGTAGAGCGGTCCCTCTACATAGACGACGTTCTCTACACTATCTCGCAGGCCAAGATAATGATGAACAGCCTGGAGAGTCTGGACTACATCGACGAAGTTGAGCTTCCACACCCAACCTGGATACCTTATGACTACCCCCCTGGTGTGATCAGGTCCGAGGAACCGTCCGGAGGTGCTGAATCTGGAGGTGAAACACTTCCAAAATAGCCGGATTTGAGTTGAGGAGCAAGACCGGAGAGCTAAAGCATTTGGAGGAGTGAACGATATGAAGAAGATAGTCGTAATCGTATTGGCTTTGGTGTTGTTGTCACCGGTGATAGCCTCCGTTCAACTGACTCAGCCGGCAGTAGCCGGAGAGGTCAAGTCCGATAAAGGGCGGGTAACTTCACCGGATGTTAGTCCGACTGAGCAAGCACTGCTGGTTGAAGGAAACAGCGGCTTCGCCTTTGAGCTTTATCAGGCCCTGAAAGGGCAGGGAGGTAACCTTTTCTACTCTCCCTACAGTATTTCACTGGCGCTGGCCATGACATATGCCGGAGCACACGGCGAAACTGCTCAGCAAATGGCCGGCACCCTTCAATTCCTGCTGGAACAGGCGAGGCTGCACCCGGCATTCAACTGGCTCGATGCCGAACTTGCCAGCAGGGGCGAAGGAGCTCAAGGGAAGGACGGAAAGGGATTCAGGCTGAACATTGTCAACGCCATCTGGGGGCAAAAGGATTATGAGTTCCTGACTGAATTTCTCGATGTTCTGGCCGAGAACTATGGGGCCGGGCTGAGGATACTGGACTTCATAAGAGAGGCAGAAGAGTCCCGCCTCATCATCAATGGTTGGGTCAGCGACCAGACCGAAGGTCGCATCGAGGACCTTATCCCGGAAGGCGTGATCGATGAACTAACCCGCCTCGTGCTAACCAATGCTATTTACTTCAATGCTGCGTGGGCGTACCCCTTCATCAAGGACGTGACGGCAGACGACCCGTTCTACCTGATTGAGGGCGGGCAGATAACAGTGCCGATGATGAAGCAAATGGAGTCGTTCGGCTATGCCGACGGCGAAGGATATCAGGCAATTGAGCTGCCCTACGATGGCGGAGAACTCTCCATGGTGATTCTGCTGCCTGAAGCTGGCCAGTTCGGGGCTTTTGAAAAAGAACTAGAGGCTCAGCAGGTCGATGCTATCATAGAGGATCTCCAAAGCACCCGAGTCACCCTGACGATGCCCAAGTTCGAATTTGACTCGGAATTCGGCCTGAAGGATGCCCTGGCCGGGATGGGCATGCCGATCGCCTTCTCTCCTGACGAAGCGGATTTCTCTGGAATGACCGGTAATCGTGAGCTGTTCATATCCGACGTTGTACACAAGGCATTCGTGGCCGTGGATGAGGCTGGCACTGAGGCTGCCGCTGCCACAGCAGTGGTTGTCGGAACAACATCAATGCCTGTCGAACCTCCTGTGGAAGTCACCATAGATCGCCCTTTCATCTTCTTGATTCGCGACATTGAGACGGGTGCCGTTCTATTTGTCGGACGCGTCCTGAATCCAAGTACCTAGGTGAATGCTGCCTGTATTACAGAAGACTTGTTAGGGGATCTGTAAAATACGAGGGCTGGATTTCCCCGCCTTTGGGAAAGCCAGCCCTTCTGATTTCAGGGATAACCTTAATTCATCACCCCAGCTTCACCGCCTTCCTCATTGGTCTCCTCCGGGCAAGCTAGCAGAACGTAATCCGACCCTGGTCCCTTACGAAAGTGGGATTACCAATGGGTGATTGACGAGAGATCGAACGCGTCCTAGACTATATTCAATCAGTCTTAGGGGGTGTTGCATATGCCTGTAAAGATAGATGGTCGAACTTATTATAGGACTGCTGAAGTTTGCCAGATAGTTGGCATTGGTAAGAGCACGCTGTTCCGCTGGATCAGGCAGAACGTCATAAATGATGCCGAATACAGGGACAGGAAGGGATGGAGGCTGTTCGCGGAAGATGAATTACGCAATCTCGAGGGGGAGACTAAAAGAATTCAGAAGAATCACGGGACCGAAATGCGGGAAATACCATCGATTTTAAGGAGCAAGTTCTAGGAGGTGTATCGTGGCAACTACAATGACTAAGAATCCACAAGCCAGGAAAACGGTAGGCAGAGATGGGGAACAAATGGGCGAGCTGCCCACCGAGGTCTCCAAAGATGAGAGGGATTCTCTTGACGAGTTGATGGGCCAGGCCCAGGCCGCCTATGAGTCATATCTGCAAGCTCAGAGAAAGGTAGCACTGGCATATCAGGGACGCCAACGCCGGGTGGAAGAGTCCTTCAAGGAAATTGAAGAGCACGCTGCTAAGC